>DATJXW010000113.1:0-37430 GCA_035499895.1 Polyangiaceae bacterium
CCGAGCGCGATTCAGGAATACCTCGGGCCGCCCGAGCGCATCGAGAACGTGGTGCAGCCGAACCCGGCTTCCATCGTCGCGCGCGACTACTACCCGGGCATGGTCATCGAGTACGATCGCTACACGAACGGCAGGATCATCATGGGCGGCATCCGCATCGTGAAGGATCCGGAAGGCCGCGCGGGGTACGAATACGAGCCGCGCGCCGCGCGGGCGGAAACGCCGAGCACGGGCGCCGCGCCCACGCGGCCCGCTCACCAAGTGGTGCGCTAAAGCGAGCTCGGAGGCGCGAGCCACGCGGCCGTCGCGATTTCGCCCGCGACGCGCCGCCAGGTTCCGATGAAGCGGTGACCGCGCGGCAGCACGCCGACGCTCTCGGTGAGCGTCGCCTCGAACGCGCCGTCACCGAGACGCACGCTGACGCCGCCGAAGCCGATGTACGCGTGCGTCGTCGGGAATTGGCACTTGTAGACGGCCTCTTTGGCCGAAAAGACGAGCTTTGCGGCACTTTCGAACGGCACGACCGCGCGCAGGCGCGCGTCGCTCGCTTCCTCGGGTGACCAGATGCGAGCGGCGACGCCGGGCTCGAGCGGCTCGTCCGGCTCGAGATCGATGCCGAGCCCCGCGAACGCGTCGGCGCGCGCGGCGACGACGGCGCAAAGCGCGCGATCGTGCGTGATGCTGCCGACGACGCCGGCCGGCCAGAGGGGCTCGCGCATCTCGCCGCTGAGGAGCGGCGCTGCGGGGACGCCGAGCTCGGCGAGCAGTCGCCGCGCGCAGGCACGTCCTTGCGCGAACTCGAGGCGCCGCTTCGGCACCGCCCTCGCGACGAGCGCCTCCTCTTCGGGAAACAGCGCGGCGGCCGGCGCGTCCGAGCGCTCCCACGCGAGCGCGACGCCCGGCGGAAATAGGCCCTCGAACAGCGCCTCGAACATCAGAGTTGCCGCACGCGCCGCCGCTCCAAAATCGTCTGTTGCGTGATGGCGCGCTGCGCTTCCACGGGTTCGATCAGCGTCCACACGTCGTGTTCCGGACGCGCGCCCGCGATCTCGAGCAGGATGTCGGCGGCGCGTTCGGGCGAGATGCCGTCGAAGTGACGGCCGGGGAGCTCGACCACCGCCGTGCGCGAACGAAGCCCTTCGAGCGTGTTCAGCATCCGCTCGACGACGGAGCGAAAAACGAGCTCGGAAAAATCGGCGCGCTCACCGACGCCGAACAGGATCACCTTGTCGAACGGCAGCTTCGGCCGCCCCGAGAGGAGCAACACTTCCCCGAGAGCGCCCGTCGCGAAGCCGGCCGCGACGAGCCGCGACAGGCGCCCGCCCCAACGCCAATCGCAGAGCCCGGCGACGCCGCGCGGCGGGCGCTCACCGGGCAGGAGCGCGGCGACGAGCACTTCGGTGCCGGAAAGATCGAGCTTCCGGAGGCTCGGCGGGGTGAAGCGCAGGTCCATGGCGAATCAGGTCGCCGCCCGCGGCTCGTCCTTCCGCCCGCAGTCGTCGGCGATGCGGTCGAGCACGCCGTTCACGAAGGCGCCGCTCTCTTCCGTACCGAAGCGCTTGGCGAGCTCGACCGCTTCGTCGAGCACCACGGCGCGCGGCACGTCCGTGCGAGCGACGAGCTCCCACGCGCCGAGCCGCAAGAGATTGCGATCGACGCGCGTCATGCGTTCGAGCCGCCAATTCTTGCTCGCCCGCACGATGCGTTCGTCGAGGTCGGCGAGGCCGGAACGGACGCCGCGCACGGCCTCGTCCGCGTACGGGCGACCCTCGGCGTCGCCGGGCAACTCGCGCCAAAAGTCGCGGATGGCTTGTTCCACGTCCGAGTCGCTCGCCTCGATGGCAAAGAGCATCTGGAGCGCGGCTTCGCGGGCTGTGGTGCGGGCACCCATGACGAACGCCCCAAGATGGTTGCAGGTGCCGACCGCGTCAAGCGCGGAGCTTCGTGGTCGCGAGCCCCAAAGCAAAGTGTTATAAGGCGCGCCGGAGTCTCTGCGCAGCGAGCATGGCCAGCATAACCGAGGATGCTTTTCGGCGTGCGATGCGCTGCCGCGCCGACACGGTCCACCTCGTCACCTACCGGAGCGCGGAGGGGCACGTCGAAGGCATGAGCGCGACCGCGGTCACGGCGCTGTCGGTCGCGCCGCCGTCGCTCATCTTCTGCGTCGGCCACACGAGTCGCGCGCGCGACGCCATTCGGCGTGAAGGTTCGTTCGGCGTGAGCATTCTGGCGAGCCACGAAGCCGAGCTCGCGGCCACCGCGGGCCGGACGGGCAGCGACAAAATCCTCGCGCCGGAGCTCCTCGTCGCGCCGCGGCCCGAGCTCACGCCCGTGCTCAAACGCGCGCTCGCGAACCTCCAGTGCAAGGTCGTGGACGATCGCGAGATCTACACGCACACGGTGTTCGTGGGGGAAGTCGTCGAGGCGAGCGTCAACGCCGAGGGCGACCCGCTCCTGCACTATCTCGGTGCCTTCGCGACCATCTCCCGTGCACCACGACCTTGAGTTCCAAAAACTCAAGCTGAAGCTCGAGACCAAAGCGGCGCACGTCGTCGTCTTGGGCGCCGGCTACGTCGGCTTGCCGCTCGCGGTGCTCTGCGCGCGCGCCGGCTTCAGGGTCACGGCGGTCGACCCGGATCTGGAGCGAATCAGCGCGTTGAACCGCGGAAAGTCGTACATCGGCGACGTCGCGGCCGCGGATCTCGCCGCCGCGGTCGACGCGCAGCGGCTCCACGGAACGACGGACACCGCCGTGCTCGCCGCAGCGGACGCCGTCGTCATTTGCGTGCCGACGCCGCTCGACGCCGCGCGCAAACCGGACATCGGACACATCGTCGCCGCGACGCGCGAGATCGCGCGCCACCAGCACCCCGGCATGCTCGTCGTGCTCGAATCGACGAGCTACCCCGGCACGACCGCCGAAGTGCTCGCGCCAGTGCTCGGCTCGCGCTTCACGCCGGGTCAGTCGGTGTTCATCGCGCATTCGCCCCAGCGCGCCGACCCGGGGAACGCCGTGTACGGAACGCGCAACACGCCGCGCGTGATCGCGGGGCTCACGCCGGCGTGCCTCGAGCTCGCGTGCGCGCTCTATCGCGACGTGGTCACGGAGCTCGTCCCGGTCTCGTCCACGACCGCCTCCGAAATGGTGAAGCTCGTCGAGAACGCGTTTCGCGCGGTGAACGTCGGCCTCGCGAACGAGCTCGCGGTCATGTGCCGGCGCCTCGGTCTCGACGCGTTCGAGGTGATCGGCGCCGCGGCCACGAAGCCCTTCGGCTTCATGCCGTTTTATCCCGGTCCCGGACCGGGCGGTCACTGCATCCCGCTCGACCCGGCTTACCTCTCGTGGAAGCTCGCCGAGCTCGGGTACCACGCGCGCTTCCTCGAGCTCGCCGATAGCGTGAACCGGGCGATGCCGGCCTACGTGGTCGAGCGCGTCGCGGCGGCGCTCGCGACCCGCGCGAAAAGCGTCGCTCGGGCGCGCGTGCTGCTCTACGGCGTCGCCTACAAGCGCGACGTGGCGGACGCCCGCGAGTCGCCCGCGCTCGCGATTTGGCGCGAGCTCGCCGCCAAGGGCGCGCGCGTGAGCTACCTCGATCCGCTCGTGCCCGAGGTCGTCTCCGACTTCGGCGTGCTCCGAAGCGTGGACGCCGGAACGGCGTTCGGCGAGTACGACGTCGTCGTGGTGGTGACGGATCACTCCGCGCTCGAGCGCGAGCGCCTGGTGCGCGAGGCGTCCCTCGTCGTCGACACGCGCAACGCGCTCGCCGGCTACGCGCAGAACTGCGACCACGTGCATGGGCTCTGAGCGCGCCCCGGCGGACGCGCGCGCCGAAAAGCGCGTGGAGCTCGCGAGTCCGACGCTCGGCGACGAGGAGCGCCGGGCCGTGCTCGAGGTGCTCGAGGGGCGGGAGTTCGTGAAGGGGCCGCGCGTCGCGAGCTTCGAACGCGAATTTGCGGCGTATCTCGGCGTCGAACACGCCGTCGCGACGAGCAGCGGGGCGACGGCGCTGCTCCTCGCGCTGCTCGCCCACGGCGTCGGGCACGGCGACGAAGTGGTCGTGCCGTCCTTCGGATTTTTCGCGACCGCGGCGGCCGTCGTGCTCGCCGGCGCGACGCCCGTGTTCGCGGACATCGACCCCGCGACGCTCTGCCTCTCGCCGGCCGCCGCGGAAAGCGTGCTCACGTCGCGGACGCGCGCCGTCCTGCCGGTGCACCTCTTCGGGATGCCCGCCGATCTCCCCGCCTTCGCCGCGCTCGCCGAACGTCACGGGCTCGCGCTGATCGAGGACGCGGCGCAGGCGCACGGCGCCAAAATCGGCGGAGCCTTCGTCGGCACGTCGGGCACGGCGGCGTTCAGCTTCTACGCCACCAAGAACATGACGACGCTCGAGGGCGGCATGGTGCTCACGCGCGACGCGGGCGTCGCCCGGCGGCTACGCCTGTTTCGCAACCACGGACGCGACGGGCAAGCGCGGCACGAGGTCGTCGGCGGCAATTTTCGCATGAACGAAGTCGCCGCGGCCATCGGCCGGGTGCAGCTCGGGCGCCTCCCGGCGTGGAACGAGCGGCGCAAGCTGCATGCGCGTTTTCTGAACGAGCGGCTCACCGGCGTGCGCACGCCGCTCGCCGTGCCCGGCCGCGAGCCCGTGTTCCACCAATACACGGTGCGCGTGGAGCCGGAGGCACGCGCCGAGCTCATCGCGCACCTCGACGCGCGCGGCATCGACGCACGCGTCTATTACCCTGTGCCGATCCACGAAGAGCCGGCGTTCGGCGCCGTCGTCGGCGCACGCCGGCCCGACCTGCCCGAAACCGCGCGCGCTTGCCGCGAAGTCTTGAGTCTACCGGTGCACCCCGGCCTCGACGACGCCGATCTCGAACGCATCGTCGAGGCGATCGAGACGTTCGGGCGGCGCGGCTGAGCGGCGCGGCGTCGCTTCGAAAGCGAGGGCGCGCTCAGGGGATCCGCTGGCGCTCGGTCAGCACCCAGCCGCTGCCGGCGCTGAAACCGACGTGCGGGTAATAGTCGACCGCGGCGGGCGCGGCGAAGAGAAACACGGTCGCGCGGCCTCCGGCCGTCTGCGTGCGCCGCATGAGCTCCTTGCCGATGCCTCGACGCTGGTAGTCGAGGCGCACGGCGAGATCGGACAGGTACGTGCAGAAAGCGAAGTCACTCAGGCTGCGCGCGATGCCGACCATGAGCTCGCCGTCCCAGGCCGTTACGACGAGATTCGCGTGCTCGAACATCGCCTGCATGCGCGGCCGATCGTCCACCGGCCGGCGCTCACCCAGGGTCGATGCGCGATAGAGCTCGATGACGTCGTCGAGCTTGAGCTCGTCCTTCCCCAAGCGGTAGCCGATCATCGCGACTCGGGACCGAAGTTGTCGAGCATGTAGCGTTCGATGTGGGAGAAGAGGACCCGCCGCGTCCAGAGCGGCGTGAAGGTGTGGTCCGGCCCCTCGATCACTTCCATGTGAAAATCGCTGAATTTACGCAGCCGCCCGCCCTTGGCGCCGAGGTGCTCCTCCACGAGGTCGATGCTGCCGTCCTGCTCGCCGAAGAGCAGAAGACATTTGGTTCCGCGCGTGCAGAGGGTGCGAAACCCGCGCTCGACGTCGGTCGTCTCGACCGTGTCCCCCGACAAGCGGGCGAAGATGGCTCGTGATTCGCGACGCACGCGGCGTTCGGCACGCTTCGCGAGCTCGGTCGCGATGGCCTTGATGTTCGTCTCGCCGCGCACGGTGCGCGCCCAGGTCTTCGGTTGCCACAGCGCTTGTTTGTAAAAGCGCGTCGACTTGAAGCCCTGGCGACTGCGTACCTCGACCGAGTCCCCTTCGTTCCAGTGGAAGGCGAGCGGATTGATCATCACGAGTCCGGAAACGCGCGGATCGGCAATGGCGGTGTGGTAGGCCGCGTAGGCGCCCGAGCACAAACCGCCGAGCACCGCGCGCTCGATGCCGCGCGCGAAGAGGTGATCGAGCACGGTGCGCACCTCGGCGAAGAAGCGCCCGGCGTAGATGTCGTTTTCGCGGCCGCCGGCCGGGCGCACGCTGTCGCCGAGGCCGGAGAAGTCGAGTCGGACGACGCGAAACCCCTGCGCCGCGAGTGAGCGCGCGAGCGCGACGTACATGGCGTTGCTGCCGACGTGATGGTTCGCGCCGATGTTGAGCAGCACCAGGGCCGTGCGCGCGCGCGGTCCGGGATCGCTCGGCTCGGTCAGGATCGCGAACTGCTCTTGGATGTGCAACGCCTCTTCGCGCACGCCGTCGAACACGGCCGCCGCGTCGAGCGGCGCGACACGCACCGAAAGCGGCGGGGCCGAGAACGTCGACGGCGGGGCGGACGCCGGCTGGCTGTGCTCGTCGAGCCACTTCACGATCTCGTCGAACGCGAGCTCGGGCGGAGTGGATTTGAGCGGATCGTCGGACGCGAAGGACGCGAAACCGGGCGTCGCGCTGTAGACGGTGTCGACGTCGCGCTGTTTCAGATCGGCCACGAGCGACTCTTCGGCGCCGCGCAGATCGTCACGCCCGATGACGAGGGCGCTCGGCGCGGGCCGCACGCCGCTCGCGCGCCAGTCGAGCGAGCTCAGCTCGGCGCGAGCCGATTCCGGCAGCGGAAATCCGGCAACCACCGCTTCGGGTTCGGGCGGCTCTTTCGGCAGTCCGCGCTCACGGGCCGCATGGAGCGCGCGCATCTCGCGCACCCAGGCGCGACCGGAAGCGGGCGGACCGAACAGAATCAAGCCGTCGGCCGGCTGCCGGCTGGCGCTCGCGAGCGCGAGGATCGCGCCGAGCCGCACACCGAAAAGGACGACGCCGGGTGCGCCGCTGAGCTCGACCAGCCGTCGCCGCGCTTCGTCGATGCTGTCGAGCCACGCTTGGACGCGCCCGTCGCCCGCCGGATCACCGCTCGAATCACCGGTGCCCTCGTAGTCGAAGCGCAGCACCGCGTAGCCTTCGCGCGCGAGCCGCCGAGCGAGGTGCATGTAGCCGCGGTGCACCGCCATTTCTTCGTGGCCGAAGGGGCTGCAGAGCACGACGCCGAGGCGCGGACTCGAACCGGCCGCGGCGTGATACCAGCCGAAGAGCGGCCGTTCCTGCCGTCCGAACCAGAGCGGTCTCGCGGCCGCGACTTCACGACGCGGGTCGAGCTGCGGGCCGCGCGGCGCCGGTCCCCCACCGGTGGTCATTGAACTCGCGTCCATGGCAAGAGACCCGCAAAGAATTATAGCTACCTCAGGAATGGACGATGCACCAGAATTTGAAAAGGCACGTCGAAGGTGAAGGAGGGCCGCTCGTCGTCCTCCTTCACGGGTTCGCCGGACTGGCGGAGGACCTCGCGCCCTTCGGTCGTTCGATGGCCGTCGTCGGGACGTTCGTTTTTCCGGAAGCGCCGGTCGACCTCGCGCCGCTCGGCCTACGCGGTCGAGCGTGGTGGCCGTCCGACGGCGTCGCGCGGGCCGAAGCGATCGCAGGCGCCGGCGCGCGCGACCTGAGCGACTTCGAGCCCGAAGGACTTGACGAAGCCCGCGCGCGGCTCGATGCGCTCCTCGACGCGCTTTCGGCGGAAAATCCAGGCGCGCCGCTCGTGCTCGGCGGCTTCTCGCAAGGCGCGATGTTGGCGTTCGATCTCGCGCTTCGTACAAAACGCCCGCTCGCCGGACTCGTGCAGCTGTCGGGCTGCCGGATCGCCGCGCGCATCTGGGATCCGCTCCTCACGAGCAGGCGCGGGACGCGCGCCTTCATCAGTCACGGCCGCCAGGATCCCGACCTAGCGTTCGCTGCGGCCGACGCGTGGCAGCGCGATCTCACGGCGGCCGGCTGGCGCGTCGATTTCTTTCCCTTCGACGGCGGCCACGAGACACCTCTCGGCGCCCTACGGGCGCTCAAAAAATTCCTACGTTCGCTCTGACGGCAGCGACGCGCGACGGCTCGGCTAAGAGGCCTGAATCCTCACGCTCGCGCGTTGCCCGAGGCTTCGGACCAAGCCCTGGAGGCGTGTCTGTCCCGCGACGGGCGCGAGTCGGACGCGTCGCACGACGCCCGGGACCAAATGGAAATACGCGTCGTCGGGCACGAACGGACCGACGTCGAAATGAACGAACGCCGCGAAGCGTTGCGCCTCGAGCTCGAGGACGAAGCCGCCGTCGGGTTCGGCGAGGGCGCGGACGCCGAGCGCCGGGTCGTCGCGCGACGGCGCCGAGAACCCCGTCGGAAAATGAAATGCCTCGCCGAGGAGCTCGCCGCTCGCGGCGTCGCGCAGCGCCACGCACGTGACGTCGTGGGCCGGTGGACCGAAGCGGTAGGCGAAGGTCACGTCCAAGAAGTGGTCGAAGAGCTCGGCGCTGCCGAGCTCGACGGCGGTGTGCGGCGGCAGCGTGAGCCCGCGCTTCTCCGCTTCGGCGGCGACGACGTTGCCGTCGCGCAGCAAGCGAACGCTCAGGTCGACGCTGCGTTCGGCGGGCGTGTCGTTGAAGAGGTGGAACGCGAGACCGTTCAGCCCCTCGTCGACGACGCCCACGCCGAGCGGCTGGAGCGCGCGCTTGACGGCGTAATACGCCGCCTTCGGGCGCCCCGCCGCGTCGATGATGCCCCACCCCGCGCCGAGCCATAGATCCTTCAAAAACCAAATCAGCGCGCCCCGGCAAGTCGAAGCGCTGCGCCGCCATTCGGTGAAGGTGCGCGCCATCACCTCGCCGCTCGTCGCCCGTGCGAGGAGCAGCGCGCGCTCGAGATCGGAGTAGCGCAGCGCCGTCGGATCGACCCCGAAGAGCAGGCGCGTGTAGTGGTCGCGCACGTCGTCGAAGTCCCAGCCGGGCCCCGTGTCACGCGGCACGCGCGCCTTCCAGCGCGGATGGTGGAACGGCGCTTGGCCGTCGGCGAGCAGGCGCTCGAGCGACGCATCCTCCGGCACGTTCGCGAAGGCGAGGCACTCGCTCGTGAAGCGCACGCCCGCGTGACGCGCGTCCTCGAGCGGTCGCTGGTACGCGCCGACCCCGTAATAGTGCGACAGCCCGACGTCGACGCGGAACGGCAGCGCGCCGCCCGTCGGCGTCGACGGCACGTAGACCGCGTCGTCACGCGCGCCGCGCACGAGCTCCGGGAGCAGCTCGCTGAAGAGCGGCTGCGTCCAGAGCTCGCGCGCGAGGCCGAGCATCGCCACCTGTTGCTCGATTTCGCTGTTGCCAGCGTACACGGCGAGGCACGCGCGCTGCTCGGTGCGCTCGAGGAAATCGCGGACTTCGGCGCGGACGTTCGCGGCAAAGTTCGCGTCCTGACCCGGATAGTCGAGGTTCGCGAACATGAAGTCTTGCCACACGAGGATGCCGAGCTCGTCGCAGAGCTCGTAGAAGGCGTCGTTCTCGTAGAGCATCGTGCCGCCGACGCGCAGCATGTTGAGCCCCGCCGCGCGGCAGAGCTCGAGCGTGCGCCGCGGCGCCGTTTCGCCGCCGAGCGAAACGATGTCGTCCGTCGTCCAGCACGCGCCGCGACAGAAGACTTCGGTGCCGTTCACCCGGAGCGCGAAGGAGCCGCCGTCCGTCCGCGCTTCGACCGCGCGGAACGCGACCGTGCCGAGCGTGAGCGAACCCGCGCCCTCGAGCTCGACGCCGACGGGATGGCGCGCTTGCGCGCCGTGCGTGTGCGGCCACCAGAGCTCGGGTGACTCGAACGTCGCCTCCCCGCGCAAGGTGCACGTGCCGTCCGGGTCGTCCACGCGCTCGAGCGTGAAGCGCCGGGGGCCGACGCTCGCCGTCGCGCTCTTCGGCAGCTCGGCACGCGAACGGCAGGCAATCGCGAGCG
This sequence comes from Polyangiaceae bacterium, assembly GCA_035499895.1. Taxonomy (GTDB): domain Bacteria; phylum Myxococcota_A; class Polyangia; order Polyangiales; family Polyangiaceae; genus PMG-095. The sequence goes on from DATJXW010000113.1 coordinate 9,805, forward strand.
AAACGCGCCCCGTGGCGCCCGTGAGCGCCGTCCGGAGCTCGGCCTTCGCGACGCACGGTCCACGCCAGCGTTCGAGCCGCACCCCGCGAAACGGTCCCACGGCGGCGACCGGCGGTGTCCAGCCGGGGATGCGCCCGAGGAGCGTCGTGCGAAACCAGCGCAGCTGCTGGTTCGCGACGAGCCGCGTGCGAAAACGCGGGCGCGGGCGCCGCTCGGCGAGCGCCTTGTCGAGCGAGCGGAAGCGGAGGCAGAGCTCGTTCTCGGTGCGGAGCCGCGCCGTCACGTCGAGCGCGTGACGGCGGAACATGTTGTCGCTCTGGAGCACGAGCTCGCCGTTGAGCCAGACGTCGACGAGCGTCGCGAGGCCGTCGAAATGGAGGAGCAGCGTTTCGTCCGCCGCGGCGGGCGTGCTCGCGAACTTCAGTCGATACCACCAGTCCGAGGCGTCGAAGTTCTTCGGTGTGTCGAGCTCGAAGCGCCCGAGCGCCGCGAGCGCGCTTGCCACGGTGCCGGGGACGAGCGCGGGGAAGTACGCGAGGCCTCGCGCCGCCGCGGCTTCGGGCGACGCGGGCGCGTCGGCGCCGGGGGCAACTTCGGCTGCCTCCCAGCCGTCGCCCAGGAACTCGACGCTGCGGTTTTCGGCGGTGACGACGCGCGCCATGACGGGGCGCGACTAGCCGCGGACGAGAGCGCCGAGCTCCGCCATGCCGTTGTCCCAATGGCCCGCGAGCTCCGCGAAGAGCGGCTTGAAATCCACCGTCTTCTTCCCGACGACGGCGCGCGCGGCTTTCATGATCAGCGCCTTGGCGCCGTTCGAGATGGCGTCGAAATGCGTCGCCGGCGCCGCCCATTCCGTGCCGAGCTCGCGCCCGAGCCAGCGCAAATACTCGGCCGAGAGCTCGAAGCACGCGCCGCACTGGCGCACCGTCGCGAACGCGTACGCGTGGTACGTCGCGATGCCCTGGTCTTTCAGACCCTCGAGGTCGCGCACGAACGCGTCGCCGAAGGCCACAATCGGGTTTTGTTCGGGACGGCGCGCGTACCAGCCGGGAAGGAGCGCGCGCGAACGGGCGGCGAGCTCCGTGGACGGCAAGCGTTCGACCCGGTCGAAGCGCGCGAGCTCCGCGAAAAACGGCATGAACGTCGGATCGGGCGGCATGTCGAGCCGGAAGGTGCGCGCGAAATCCTCACCCTCGAGCGTGTAGTAGCTCGCGTTGTGGAAGTAGCCGAGCTTCCGGCGCTCGAGGTCGACCGTCTCGATGGCGATCGTCGATTTGACGTGGTTCGTCCGGTAGTCGGTGCCGCTCGTGTCGGGGAGCCAATGCGCGTCCGCTTCCGTGAAGATCAGCCGGCCCTTGGCGACGTGATAGAGCGCGTGCTCGAGGAGCGGCTTCCAGACGTTGAGCTCCTGCACGACGACGCCGTAGAGCGTCGCGAGATCGGCGTGGGACGGCTTGAAGAACGTCCACTGGTCGCCTTCGAAGTCGGTCGCCAGCGTGAACGGCAGGGCCGCGATCGGATCGAGCTTGGCCGCGTGCAGGCCCTCGATCCACACGTCGATGTAGCAGTTCTTCTCGATCCAGAGCGCGGACTCGCCGTGCAGCGGGCTCCGCGCGTAGCTCGTCGCGTCGAGATTCCAGGCCGAAACGACGCTCATAGCCCGAGGCGTTCGCGCACGTGCTTCGGCCACTCGCTCGGAACGAACCCGTGGGTCTTGAAGAGCGCCATCACCACGCGCTCCATCCCGAAGCCGAGGCACGCCGTCTGCGCGAGCGAGCCGTCACGCGTCTTGATGTCGAAGATCTTGCCGAAGTGATCCTGGTGGTAATTGAAGGAGCAACAGGCCGTCGGCTTCTCTTCCGAGATGACCGGGATCAGGACCTCGAACTTGAGCTTCTGCTCGCGCTGGCTCGCCGCGAGCATGCGGCCGCCGCGGCCGAAGAACGGATCGGACGCCACGTCGGAGCGGGCGGGCAGATCGAGCGACTGCAAGAGCTCGAGCCCGCGCTTGAGCCACATGTTGCGCCAATCGACGACGATGTCCGGCGAGCCGACGCGCACGAACTCGCGCACGCGGAACGCCTGCATGCGGGTCGGCTCCATCGACGGTTCGTGGCGAAAGACCCAGTTTTGCATGTCGACGAGGCGGCCCTCGTCCGGCACCGTGCCGGTGAAGCTCGGGTAGACGGGGTAGCAGGCCGCGGGGCTCAGCACGACGGCCGTCATGCCCTGCAGATCCGCCCACGGCTTGCCCTCGTGCACGCGCGCGCTGAGCTCCTTGTGCTGCGCGTCGTTGCCGAAGAACGAGAACACGCTGCCGGCGAGTTGCGGGAACGAATCCAGAAACTCGCTCTTCTCGAACACCTGCCGATCGAGAATCGGCGGGAACGCCATCACTTCGGCGCCGTCGTTCTTCGCCAGCGCGCTCACGGCGTTGTTGAAGCCGGCGAGCACCCGCTCGAACTCCGCGCCGCGCCCGAACGCACCGGGCACGCCGACGGGGATGATCAGGTTGTGGCGGACGAGACCCGCGTAGAGCTCCTCGGGCGAATAGTTACCGGCCACGATCAATCCTCCTTGAGCACGAGCAGCATCGAGGCGTTCGTCGCGTAGATGCGGTCGTTGCCGACCATGAGCGCCGCCGAAAGTCCGTCGCGCAAGTGCTGGCCAATCGACACCTTGGAATCGTTCTTGTAGCCCATGATGCCGCAAATCAAGAGGCACCGCTGGACGATCTCGACGAGCACCTGCGAGGTCGCGACCTTCAGGTTGTTCATCTTGAGCGCGAAGCTCATCGACGAGAGCACGTCGGCGCCGGCGTCGGGCTGAGCCATGAGCTTCTCGCACTCTTCCGCCACGTCGTGGACGTTCGCGCGCATCATCTGGAGCGTCCCCGAAACTTCGGCGAGACGGAGCGCGACGGGCGGAGTCGTGCCCGGCTTCGCGCGTGCCTGCATGCGCACGAACGCGCGCGCCTTCGACACGGCTGCCGTGGCGATGCCGAGCCAGCACGACGCCCACAAGATGTGGGAGAAGGGCACCATCGTGTTGCTCGCGATCTCGGCGAACGGCGTCTCCATGATGCGCTCGCTCGAGCCGGTCGAGCGCAGCTTGAAGGGCGGGCTGCACGTGCCGCGCATGCCGAGCGTGTCCCACGCGCCGTTTTGTTCGAGCGTGTACTCGGCCTTGCTGAGGAGCACGAGCGACTGATCGCTCGGCGCGGCTTCGGGAGCGCGCCGCGCGGTGACGAGGAGGTCGTCGGCGTGCGCGCCGTACGAAATCGTCGTCGCGTCCTTGTCGAGCTTGAAGCGGTCGCCCTGGCGTTCGACGGCGCACACGCTCGTGCGCATCTCTCCGCCGACGCCGACCTCCGACGTGACGGACGCGATGAGATACTGCTTCTCGACGAGATCCGTGAGGTAGCGCTTGAAAAACGCGCTCGCGTGGCCGTGCCGGGCGAGGCACGCGACCTGGATCTGGTGCATGGCGAACACCATCGCCGTCGAAGAGCAGTGCTGAGCGAGGATTTCACAGAGCTGCGCGAGCTCGATCATGCCGAGCCCTGCGCCGCCGAGGTCGCGCGGCACGCAAGCGGACAAGAGCCGTTCTTGCTTCAGGGCGTCGAACGCCTCGCGCGGGAAACGCGCCTCGCGATCGACGCTCGTCGAGTTCGGTCCCGCTACCTCGGCGCCGATGCGCGCCGCCGCCTTGGTTGATGACGTCTCTGCCACTGAATTCCTCCTCGCGGGCTCAGCCCTTGAGCTCCTCGATGGCGGCGCGAATCGACGCGATGCTGCCGAAGATGCCGCGCTTCAGCATGCGGTCCGGAAACTCCACCTCGAACTTGTCCTCGAGCGCGAGCATCACGTTGACGCTCGCGTGCGAGGTGAGGCCGGCGAGATAGAGATCCGCGTCGTCCGCGAGAGTCGCCGGATCGACGGTGATGCGGCCATGTTCCTTCAGAATCGCTCGAATTTCGTCCAACATCGGCTGTCTCTTCGGTGGTCGTTTCAGCGTGGCGCCTCGACCCGACGCACGCGGGTCTTGGGTCGAGACAAGTCGCCTCCGCACGACATGGATACGCCGTGGACCCTCCTCTTGTAAACGGTTCCGCTCAAGGTAAAGCATGAGTCCGCCGGCGTCGCGCACGGATTGCGCGCCCCGTGACGAACGCGAGCCCCTATGGGTCAAGCGGGGGGAAACGCGCGATCGAAGAAGCCACCGAAGCGCGTGCGAAACTCCGCGGGCGCAACCTTTTCGTAGCCGCCGTGGCCGACCCCCGGCACGATCCAGTATTCGACTTTCGGAACCCGCCGGTGGAGCTCCTCCATCACCGCCGGCGGGGTGTCGGTGTCGTTTGCGCCGCTCAGCATGAAAAGCGGGCGGGGCGGAATCGAGGCGACGACGTCGATGGGCCTGAGCTCCTCGATCGCGACGTGCTCGCTCCGGAAAGCGAGCTCCGCGGGTCCGAGCGACAGGAGCCCCCACTTACCGAACTTGTTTTTGAGCTCGTCGCCGAGCGAGGTCCATGTCGGTCCGAGTGCGACCGCGGCGACGCGGCGATCGCGGGCGGCGACGAGCGCGACCGTGGTGGCGCCCACCGAGAACCCGTACAATCCGAGCCGGTCCGCGCGCACTTCCGGCCGGCGGCTGACGAAGTCGAGCGCCCCTTCCACGTCGAGCTGCTCGCGATCGCCCCAGGTCGCGACCGTGCCTTCGCTCTCGCCGCTCGCCCGCGAATCGTAGGTGAGGACGCCGTGTCCCGAGCTCGCGAGCACGGCGGCGACTCCGAGGAGTGACGCGCGATTGCCCCCGAGCCCGTGCACGAGCACCACCGCGTCGCGCCGGGAGCCGCCCTTGAACCAACCCGAAAGATGCAGCCCGTCGCGCGTGGGGAACGTCACTTCCTCGAAACCGGGCAGCTCGCGCGAGGCGCGGGCGCGTTCGGCCGGAGTGACGGGCGCGCGCTCCGGGTGGAGTTCGCGACGGGCGCGGAGCCAAGCGCGTGCTTCGTAGCCCACGAGCAGCGCTCCGAGCGCGACAATCGCCGCGGGGACGATCACGAAGGCCTTCGATTTGAGCATGCGAGCGAGCGCCGGAGCGAGCGCGGCGGTGTCGGGTGCGCTTCCGCGCGGACCGTAGCTCATTCTCCGGTGCGAGGCCGTAGCTCAAGAATGAGGCGGTCCGAAGGCGCTCGCACGCTGTGGTAACGCGCGGAGTTTTGCGCCATGATGCGACGCCCGCGCCAGCCCCTTCATTGAAACGGCGCAGAAATTCACATGCCGAACGCACTCATCACTGGCATCACCGGACAGGACGGCTCTTATTTGGCGGAGTTCTTGCTTGGCAAGGGCTACAACGTGCACGGCCTGGTCCGTCGCTCGTCCACCTTCAACACGTGGCGCATCGACCACCTGCCGCGGGGCGATAACTTCTCGCTCCACTACGGCGACTTGAACGACGTCTCGAGCTTGCTCGAAACGATCCGCAAGGTGCGGCCGGACGAGGTGTACAACCTCGCCGCGCAAAGCCACGTGCGCGTGAGCTTCGACATGCCCGAGTACACGGCGGAGTGCACCGGCCTCGGCTGCCTGCGCCTGCTCGAGGTGCTGCGCGCCGAGGGCCTCACGAAGACGCGGTTTTACCAGGCGTCGTCGTCCGAGCTCTACGGCAAGGTGCACGAGGTCCCGCAGAGCGAAAAGACGCCGTTTCACCCGCGCAGCCCCTACGCCGCGGCCAAGGCGTTCGCGTTTTACACGACGCTCAACTACCGCGAGGCGTACGGCATGCACGCCGTGAACGGCATCCTCTTCAACCACGAGTCCCCGCGCCGCGGTGAGAGCTTCGTGACGCGCAAGATCACGCGCGCGGCAACGCGCATCAAGCTCGGACTGCAGTCGTCGCTCTCGCTCGGCAACTTGGACGCGAAGCGCGACTGGGGTTACGCGAAGGACTACGTCGAGGCGATGTGGCACATGCTGCAGACGTCGAAACCCGACGACTACGTCATCGCGACCGGGGAAACGCACAGCGTCCGCGAGTTCTTGGACGAGACGTTCGCGCACCTCGGGCTCGACTGGAAGCAGTTCGTGAAGCACGACGAACGGCACCTCCGCCCGAGTGAGGTCGACCTCTTGATCGGCGACCCGACGCGCGCCAAGAAAGAGCTCGGCTGGCAGCCGCGCACCACGTTTCGTGAGCTCGTCCGTTTGATGGTCGACGCGGATCTCGCGCTCGCGGAACGCGAGAAGCGCGCGGGCCATCTGCCGCCCCCGCCTTGAGCGACCGGGCCGGGGTGACCGGCCAGTGCCTGGCTCGTCGCGGCCGAAGTCGAATGCTCTAGTTTCGCCCATGGGTGCGCGGGACCGTTATGCTAGTGAGTGAGTCGTGCTCGGCATCTCGGCTAGCGTCGCCACCGCTGTCACGGCGAGTCTGTTCGTGCCGGCCGCGGTGTTCTGCGTCGAGTCGCTGACTTCGCTCTTGCCCGCGCGCCGAGACGAGGCGCTCGCCGAACGGCCGTTCAGGATGGCCGTGTTGATGCCCGCGCACGACGAGGCCGCGGGCATCGAAGCGACGGTTTCCGCCCTGCGTTCGGAGCTCGCGCCGGGCGACCGACTGCTCGTCGTGGCCGACAACTGCACGGATCGCACCGCGGAGCTCGCGCGAAACGCCGGAGCGGACGTGGTCGAGCGCCGCGACACCGAGCGGCGCGGCAAAGGCCACGCCCTCAGCTTCGGCGCGAGCGTGCTGGCGGAGGATCCGCCGGACGCCGTCGTCATCATGGACGCGGATTGTCGCGTCGAACGCGGGACGCTCCGGCGCCTCGCGGCGCGCTCGCTCGAAGCGGGCCGGCCGATGCAGGCCGTGTATCTCATGCACGCTCCCGCGCGCGGCGGCATGTCCGGCGTTTCGGCCTTCGCCTTTCTCGTGCGTAACCTCGTGCGGCCGACCGGGCTCGATCGGCTCGGCATGCCGTGCCAGCTCACCGGGACGGGCATGGCGTTTCCGTGGGCGGTGTTTCGCGACGCGCCGGCCACCGAGGGGCACCTCGTGGAAGACCTGATGCTCGGGCACGAGCTCGCGCTCGAGGGTTGCCCGCCCGGCCTCTGCCGTGACGTGCTCGTCGGCAGCGAGCTTCCGACCGGCGAGGCCGCGAGCCTCAAACAGCGCCGGCGCTGGGAGCACGGCCAGCTCTCGATTTTGCTCGGCACGGCGCCGCGGCTCCTCGCGCGCGGCCTCTCGCGCGGCAATCTCGGCCTGGTCGCGCTCGCGCTCGACGCGGCGGTGCCGCCGCTCGCCCTCTTCGTCATGCTCGAAGGCGCGGCGACGGTCGGCGCGTTCGCGCTCGTCGTCGCGGGCGGCTCCGCCGTGCCGCTCACCATCGCGGCGAGCAGCAGCGCTCTCCTCGGGCTCGGCCTGTCGGCGGCTTGGCTCGCCCACGGTCGCGGTGTCTTGCCGCTGGCCGAGCTCGCGCAAATCCCTCGTTACGTTCTCTGGAAGCTGCCGCTCTACGGGAGCTTCGCGCGCAAGGGCGCGCACCGGGAATGGGAGCGCACGGAGCGATCGTGATGAACGAGCCGGCGCTCTCGACGGTCGACGTCTTCGGCATGCAAATCCACGCGATTCGCGAGCGCGAGGCGCACGCGCTCGTCGATTCCTGGGCTTCCGGCCCGCTCGGTCCGGTGCGCTACGTCGTCACGCCGAACGTCCAGCACACCATGGTGTTTCAGGAGAACGCCGCGTTCCGCGAAGCGTACGCCTCCGCCTCGCTCGTCATCGCCGACGGCTGGCCGCTCGTCGCGTCGTCGCACCTCTTCGGCATGCCGCTGCCCGAGCGCGTCACGGGCAGCGACCTTTTGCCGGGGCTCTTCGACCTCGCGCGCGCCGACGCGCCTCGCACGGTGTTCTTGTTGGGCGCCGCCCCGGGCATCGGCGAGAAAGCCGCCGAGCGCATCCACGCGCGCTGGCCGAACGTGCGCGTCACCGGCACGTACAGCCCGCCGCTCGGCTTCGAGAAGAACGAAGCGGAAAACCAGCGCATCCTCGCGCGCATCGCGGACGCGCCGCCGGACATCCTGGTCGTCGGGCTCGGCGCGCCCAAACAGGAGCTCTGGACGTACCGCTTCCGTGACGAAATCCGCGCGAAGGTCGCCCTCTGCATCGGCGGGACCATCGATTTCATGGCGGGAGCCACCAAGCGCGCGCCGGATTGGGTGCGCACGGCGCGGCTCGAGTGGTTGCATCGGGCGCTCAGCGAGCCTCGGCGGCTCGGCCGGCGCTATGCGGAGCACGCCGTCTTGTTCCCGATGCTCGTCGCCCGGAGCCTGCTCAAGGCCAAACGACCATGAGCCAGCCTCCGCCACCGAACGACTTTCTGACCGGCCTCGAGCGGCGCCGTTCCGGTTTCGAACTCCTGGCACTCGCCGGCGGGGGCGTCGTTTTCCTGGCTTTCTTCGGCTACAGCCGGCTTGCCCCGACGACCTACGTCGCCACCGCGCAGATCCTGCTCGAGCCCGTCGCGGGCAAACAGATTGCGCTCCCCGCGTCGCCCGCGCCGAGTGATCGCCTGCGCGGCGCCGCCGTCGACGGCGAGACGCTCGGGCAGATCGCGAGCGAGCTCAAGCTCGGCAGCGGCGCCGACGCGGAAGAAAAAGCCAAGCAGCGCGTCGAGAGCTCGCTCCACATCCAGAGCTCGACGCCGAGCGCGTTCGACGTTTCCTTTCGTGACGCGACCGCGCAAGGGGCGCAACAGAGCGCGAATCTGCTCGCGCGCCATGCGGCCGCGCACGCGGTGAACGCGCTCGCGCCGCCGCTACCCGATCCGGCCACGGCACGCGAAGCCGCGCGCGCCAGGGCCGCCTCCGATCTCGCCGCGTTCATCGCCGCGCACCCCGAGCTCGCGCCCGCGGCGCCGGCGGTCGTCCCCGTGCCGGCTCCGGTCGATACGGAAACGCCGGCGCTTCGCGCCGAACGCGACGATCTCCAGAGCAAGCTCCAGCGCCTTTCCGGCAACGCCCCCACGGGCGCCGCGGATTCGGACAATCCGTTCGGGGAGGCGGCCGCGAACAACCCCGAGGTCACCTACCTCCGCCGCCGCATCGCCGAGATCGATCGAACGCTGAACGCGAAGAAGAAGCAGGCGGAGCACAAGCCGGATCAGGCGCCGAAGCTCGATCCGAAAGTCGAGGTCGAGTGGAAGCGCCTGCTCGAAGCCGTCGCGAAGCCGACGGTCGCGCCCGATCAGCCGCCGGAGCCGACGTTCACGGTCATGTTGCGCGAGGCACGACTGCCGGCCTCGCCGCTCGAACCGAATCGTCGCTTCCTCACGTTGCTCGGCGCGCTCTTCGGCGTCTTGACGGCGGTGGGCTTGCTCGTGTTGCGGGCGCTCGTGTTCGGCCGGAAAGCGCCGAGCCGCGCGCTCGCGCTCGAACGGCGGAGTTTCGAGCCGTTGCGGCCGTCGAGCGAGCCGCCCCGGACCGGGAGCGAGCCGCCCGGTCGCGGGTCGGATGCGCCGCCGGGCGATCCGCGAATCGGCTCCAATCCTCCGCAACGGATCATCACGCTGGCCGCGACCCAACCGATCGGCGCGCCGCGGCCCACGTCGAGTAACCCTCCGGCGGCGCTGCCGCCGTTCGTGAACCCGCCGCAGCTCGGCGCCGGAAGCTCGCCGCCGGCCCCCGCCGAGGCGAGCCACGCCGCACCCTCGCCCAGTCCGTCACCGCCGCCGCCCGCCGCCGCGCCCGGCAAGGCACCCGCGTCTCCCGTTCCGCCCGCCACGGCCGCAGCGCTCGCGCCGACCGCCGTCGCGCCCGCACCGGTCGCGGTGGCACCCGCTCCAGCCGCGGCACCCGCTCCAGCCGCCGCACCCACTCCCACAGCGCCACCCGCCCCAGCTGCGACGCCGAAGACGGGTGCTCCGGCGGCCGCCTCTTCCGCGCCGCCGCCCGAGCCGTCCCCGGTCCCGCCGCGTCCGACGCCGGGCTATCGAGATCTCGCGCCGTTGCCGGCGAACGCCCCCGTGCCGAAAGGCACGCTCATGGGCGTGATGCCGATCGCTCCGCGCACGCTCGAGGCCACGGTCGCCTCGCCCGTGCGAAACGAGCAGCCGATCGCGAAGCTTAGCCCCGAGCGCGATCCGGCGGCGCCGCGGACCACGCTGCGACCGCCGCCCGAGGCGGCCGCGAAGACCGTCGTGGAAACGACGGCGACCGTGACCGAGGTGACGCGACCGGTGCGCGAGGCCGAGCCCGCCCCGCGCGAAGCCGACCCCGGGCAGATGCCGCCGGCCGGTCCCGACGACGGTTGGACGGGACCGAATCGCGCTCATCGCCGCTCGATCCCGAATGCGCGGCGCACGACGCAAATGCTCGGCTCACCCATCACGCCCGTCGTGCGAAGCAGTCGTCCGCCCGCGGTCGATCGCTCCGGACCGCCGAATTACCCGACGCCCCCGCCCGGCCCGCCCTCGGAGACGCGCTACAGCTACGTGAGCCCCACGCCGCCCCATCACGGCGCCGCGAAGCACCAGGACACGCCGCCCTATTACCAGAGCCCCACGGGCAACCGGCGCGGCAACTCCTTGCCGCCGTCGCGGCCGCCGCACGTCCCGGCCAAAGCCCAACCGCTCAATCGCACGCGGGTGACGAAGCACCCGCTCCGCGCCGATTGGGCGCCGGATCCGACGCTCGACTACGCGGCACGACGCGACCTGTCGGATCAGATTTTCCCGCTCGCCGTCGAGGCGTGCTTCGTGCTCGGCGTGACGGCCGTGCCCGAGGTTCGCGGCCACAAGTCGCGCGTCGCGGCCGAGCTCGCCCTCGCGCTCGCGGAGCCGCGACACCCGCGCGTCCTCTTGCTCGAAGGGGATTTTCAGTGGCCGAACGTCCACCAGCTCATGCGCGTCGATATGCCGATGTCGATGGGCTACTCGCAGCAGCTCCGTGGCCGGAGCAGCGAGAAGACGGACGCCTGGACGGTCGTCGAGTGCACGCCGACGCTCGATGTCCTCGCGGAAGGCATCATGCGTTCGCCGGGTCACATCCTGTCGGTGCAGTTCGAGGAGAGCCTCGCGAGCCTGCGCGCGCACTACGACATCATCATCATCGACGGCCCCGGCGCGAACGAGATGATCGAATGTCGCGCGCTCGCGAACGTGGCCGACGGCATCGTGATCGTCGCGCCGCGGGCGGGCTCGCCCAACATCGGCACCGCGGTGAGTCTCTTCCCGGACAAGAGTTTGTCCCTCGTGATCGGCGTGTGAAGCGCGGCCCAGCGCGCCGGCTCGAAACGCGCGCGGTCACTCGTCGAAGAACGAGCGGACGAAGCGGTACGCCGACGGAATCGAGGGAGCGGCGATGAACGCGCGCTCGCGCAGACGGCCGAGCCGCGTCGGCTGATAGCGGTTCGGAAAGAAGGAGATGCGCCCTTCGTTGGCCGCGTACGGATCCTCGAGCGTGGATCCGCCGTCTTCCCAAGTGAGCGCGAGCATCGGGCGGGGGCGCCGGCTCAGATTCGGCATGCCGCGGTGCCACAGCATCGACGTGCGCACGATGACGTCGCCGCGCTTCAGCGCCGGCCGCAGCGGTCGCGGCCTCTCGAGCACGAACTGCCAGTATTTGTACGCGCGCCGGTGCGTGCCGGGCAGCACCTCCATCGCTCCGTTGCCGACGTCGGTGTCGACCGTGGCGATGTTGACGATCGGAAACTGCTCGGCGGCGTAACCGTCGATGTGGCGGTTTTGCGGGTGGCTGCCCGGCAGGTTCAGATTGCAGCCGACGTTCGGCCGCCGCGTCGCCTTGGGCCAATACGCTTTCACGAGGTCGATCACCCCGCGCTGCTCGAGCGCCTCGTAGACGAAGCGCGACTCGGCGCCGGGGAAGCAATTGAGGTGCCCGCTCAGGAGCCCGCCGCCGTTGAACAAGCGGCCCTCGGCGCGCTCGCGCTCGAAGGTGCCGAGGAGCGCGTCGTTCAGCGCGGCGAGGCGATCCTCGGGGACGAGCTGCTCGAACAGTAGGTAGCCGTTTCGCGCGAACGACTCGCGCAGCTCGGGAGAGCGGGGATCGACGGGAGCGCTCGACAATCGCCCGCAAACTTAGCGGGATCGGCCGTAAAAGGCGAGCCCGGACCAAAAGCCGCGCGTGCGCCTCGGGACGCTCCCTGCGCAGCGCATGCGCGCTCGCGCGAAACAGCCCGGAGCTAGAGAAATGTGCGCGCGCTTCGGCTAGCATGCACGGGGTCATGCCATCGCGGATCGCTCCGAGCACCCAGAGCCCGCGCGTCACGAGGCGGGCGCTCGCCGTCGCCGTCGTCGCGCTCGGTCTCTCGGCGTCGAGTTGCGCTTCGGAAGGGTCGTACGTCTGGTTCACGAACCTGCCGCGCGCCGAGTGGGAAACGGCGCCCGACCGCTACAAGATCAACGTGGGCGACACCGTCGACATCAGCGTGTACGGCAACGACGGCATTCACGCGTCGGGCAAGGTTCGCCGCGACGGTCGCATCGCCGTGCCGCTCGTCGGCGAGGTCGAGGTGAAGGGCAAGTACCCCGCCGACGTCGCGCGTGACCTCGAAGTCCAGCTGAAGCCGTTCGTGGTGTCGCCGCGCGTGACGGTCAACATCGACCAGGCGCAAGCCGTGCTCATCAGCACGCTCGGCGAGATCACGCACGTCGGTTCGTTCGCCCTCGAGCCGCCCGCGGTGCTGATCGAAGCGTTGTCTCAGGCGGGCGGCCTGACCGACTACGCCGACAAGTCGCGCATCTTCGTCATGCGCAACGGATCGCCTCCGCAACGCATTCGTTTCACGTACGAGGCGATCATCCACAATGAAGGCGGCGCTGCAGCGTTTCCGCTGCGCACGGGCGACGTGCTGATCGTGGAGTGACGGCGCCCGTTGCCTTGTCAGCGACTCGACCCCAAGGCAAGCTAGCGCGCATGGTGCTGGGCCGCTCCGTCCATACCCGGCGTGTCTTGATGGGGATCGCCCTCTTGGCGCTCTCCACCGCGTGTTGGAAATCGACGGCGCAGGAAAACCGAACGCCCGCCCCCGTGCCGCCGCCGGCGACGCTGGTCGTCGCCGAAAGCATCTACGACGGGCACCTGGTCGACGGCTGGCAAGATTGGGGTTGGGGCACGCACGAGCTCAAGAAGGGGTCGCCCGCCCGCGTCAACATGACGAACTACGGCGGCATCATCTTCCACCATGACGCGCTCAGCATGCCGTTCGGCGGCCTCGTCTTTCGCGTCAAGGCGCCCCAATCCTTCGGCAATTTTTTGAGCGTTCGCCTCGGGGGCGGACAATCGAAGGACGCGTTTCCCGAGGTCGCGATCGGCGCGGAGAACGCGCGCCCGGCGTCCGGCGGCGCGTTCGACGTTTACGTGCCGTGGACGAGCTTGAATCCGAACAACCTGCCCGTCGATCAAATCATGATCCACGCGCGCGTCGGCGTCGGGACGGATTGGGTCGAGCTCGACAAGGTCGCCTTGACGCGACCGAACCCGGGCGGCGCGGCGCCGCAGGCGAGCGGCGGCGCGGCGCCGGCGCGCACCGTGACGCTCTCGGTGCAGTGCAAAGCCCCGACTCACCCCATCAGCCCCTATATCTACGGCATCGCGGGCGACAAGCCGCCCTGGGACATGGGAGCGACCGCGCGCCGCTGGGGCGGCAACCCGACGAGCCGTTACAACTGGGTGAACGCGTTTTCCAACGTCGCCAAGGATTGGTTTTTCGAGAACATCCAGGGCGGCAGCTATCGCACGTTCTTCGACGAGAATCGCGCGCATCACGCGATCACCGCGCTCACCGTCCCGATGATCGGCTGGGTCGCGAAAGACGCGACCTCGGTGGGCTTCCCGGTCTCGAAGCTCGGGCCTCAACACGCGACCGACCAGTACCGGAGCGACGCCGGTGACGGCGTGCGGGCCGACGGATCCGAGGTGAAACCCGGACCGCCCACGCAGACGAGCGTGGCCGCGCCCCCCGAGTTCATCAAGCAGTGGGTCCAGACCATCCGCCAACAAGACGCGAAGCTCGGCTGGCGCAGCGTCGATATGTACATCCTCGACAACGAGCCCGGTCTCTGGAACTCGACGCACCGCGACGTCCACCCCGACCCGGTGACGTACGACGAGCTCCTCGATCGGACGATTCGCTACGCGGAGGCGATTCGGAGCGCGGATCCGGACGCGATCATCGCGGGACCGGCGGCGTGGGGCTGGTCCGAGTACTTTTACTCGGCAAAAGACGTGAAACTCAGCACCACCCTGCGTCCCGATCGGCGGATGCACGGCGACCTGCCGCTTTTGCCCTGGTACCTGAAGAGCATCCACGAATACGAGCAGAAGGTCGGTCACAAGCTCCTGAACGTGGTCGACGTGCACTACTACCCGCAGGGCCAAGGCGTGTACGGCTCGAATGCCGACCCGCGCACCGCGGCATTGCGCATTCGGTCGACGCGCGGGCTCTGGGACCCGAGTTACATGGACGAATCGTGGATCAACGATACCGTCCGGCTGCTGCCCCGACTCAAAGAATGGGTCGCCACGTACGATCCCGGCGTCGCGATCTCGATCGGCGAGTACAACTTCGGCGGTGAACAGCACATGAGCGGGGCGCTCGCCGAAGCCGAAGCGCTCGGTCGTTTCGCCGAGCAGGGGATCGGGTACGCGTTCTACTGGACCTCGCCGCCGCAGGGTTCGCCCGCGTATTGGGCGTTCAAGGCGTATCGCGACTTCGACGGGAAAGGCGGGCGTTTTCTCGACCGCTCGTTGCCCGCGCGCGGCGCGGACGGAGTTTCGCTCTTCGCCTCGGTCGACGACACCGGCAAGCACCTCGTGCTGATTGCGCTGAACCTCGACCCGCAAACGGCGGCGGACGCGAAACTCAGCTTGAACGGCTGCGGTCCCGTCGAGGGAACGCGAAAGTTCTCTTACACGAGCGGCGCGAAGTCCTTCGTCGCGGACTCGAGTCCGGGTTCCGCTTCGACGAACGCGACGTTGGCGCCGTATTCGGTGAACGTCTACGACATCACGCTGAAGTAGTCCGGCGTCGCCGCGGCGCTCTCGTCTTGACGCGGCTCGACGCGAGGTTCAGAGTTTCTGGCCGTGTGTAGGACGCTCGCAACGCTTGGCGGCGTGGTGGTCGGGGCTTCGCTCCTGGTCGCCTGCGCGAGCGGCGGCGGCCAAGAGTCGAATCAGAGCGAAGGCCCCGTGCTCCCCGACGACGAGCGAAGCGCGCTCTTGGCGCTGTCGCCGGACTCGCTGCCCGCGCCCCCGCCCGACATCGCCAATACGTGGGCGGACGACGCCGGCGCCGCCCGCTTCGGACAGAAGCTCTTCTTCGATCCGGGCTTTTCGGGCGAGCTCCTCGACGGCGACAACGACGGCGGCCCGCATGCGCTCGGCAAGGCGGGAGAGACCGGCAAGGTCGCCTGCGCCGGCTGTCACATCCCGACGACGGCGTATTCCGACACGCGGACGCTCGGCGAGCAGGTGTCGCTCGCCGCCGCTTGGGGCGTGCGCCGAGCGCCGTCGCTGCTCGACGTGGGACAGAGCAAGCTCCTCATGTGGGACGGTCGCAAGGACGACCTCTACGGGCAACCCATGGGAGTGATCGAGAACCCGGTCGAGATGAACAGCTCGCGCTTGTTCGCGGCGTATCACGTCGCCGCGACGTACACCGACGAGTACGAGGCGCTGTTCGGGCTGCTGCCGCCCTTCGACGACACCTCGCGCTTCCCTCCGCTCTCCGCCACGCAGACCGGCTGTCAAACGCTGAGCTCTGCCATGAAGTGCGCCGGGGCGGCGCGCGGCGCTCCTGGGGACGGCGCGGAATACGACGGCCTGGCGCCGGCGGATCAGGCCGCCGTGACGCGCGTCGTCGCCAACGTGGGCAAAGCTCTCGGCGCCTACGAGCGACTCATCGCCTGCGGGCCGAGCCGCTTCGATCAGTGGATTCACGGCGACGCGAGCGCGCTGACGGACTCGGAGCAACGCGGCGCCGCGCTCTTCGTCGGCAAGGCTCAGTGCAACACGTGCCACAGCGGGCCCTTCATGTCCGACGAGCAGTTTCACAACGTGGGCCTGCAGCCGGGGACCGTCGCGGTGGTGTTCGTGGACAGCAACGACCCGGGAGCGAGCCAAGGCTTTCAGGAGCTCATGGCCGATCCTCTGAACGTGCAGGGCCAGTTCAGCGACGGCAACGACGGGCGTGATCCGACGACGATTTCACCCGCGCTCACGGGCGCGTTTCGAACGCCAAAATTGCGCTGCGTTTCGCAACGACCGTCGTTCATGCACACCGCCCAGTTCGCGTCGTTGGACGACGTCGTCGCCTTTTTCGATCGCGGCGGCGACGCTTTCGGTTACCCGGGCAAGAGCGAAATTTCTGCGCTCGACCTCACCGATCAGGAGCGCGCCGACCTCGTCGCGTTTCTCGGCGCGCTCACGGGACCGGGTCCCGATCCGAGCTTGCTGGAACAACCGAACTGAGACGTCGCCGGTCGGTCGCCCGATGTCGCGAGTGCGAGAGGACGACTGACGACGGCGTGTTATAGGGTGCAGCGTGAGCGATCGGGCTCCAGTCGTGGTCGTCGGCAGTGGCCCAGGCGGCGCCGCGGCTGCGGTGTTCCTGAGCCGCGCGGGCGCGAACACGCTCGTGCTCGAAGCCGGACAAGAGCACAGCCGCCTCGGTTTCACGGCGCGAATCGGCGGCATCACGGTGGCGAGACGCAGGCCTCCGCGCAAGCGCCGCGGTGAGCTCACGTTCCTCGGCGATCCCGCGACGGAGATCTACGAGGAGCTCGCGCCCGGCGGCCTGTCGAACCAATGGAGCTGCGCGGTGCCGCGCTTCGCCGATGCGGACTTCAAGGACGCGGAGCGCGCCGGCGTCGAATACACGTGGCCCGTCGGCTACGCGGATCTCGCCCCTTGGTACGATCGGGTAGAACCGCTCCTCAGCATCGCCGGTCAGACCGGCGACGCCGCGCAGCTGCCCGCGGGCAAAGTGGCGCAAGCGAGAAAGCTCGGCGAGGATTGGCAGCCCGTACAAGCGGCGAGCGAAGCCCAGGGGCGCTCGATCGTCGTGATGCCGTACGCGTACGGCGGGGGCACGTTCTTCACGCGCAGCGGGACGCCGTTCAACGCCTACAGTCGCTTGATCGAGCCGGCGCGGCGGCGCGGTGAGCTGTCGGTTCGCTACGACTCGCGCGTGGTGCGGCTCGAGTGGTCGCCGAGCGAGCGGCGCGTGGTCGGCGCGGTTTGCGTGAGCTCGCGCGGCGTCGAGACGACGGTTCGCTGCCGGGCCGTGGTGCTCGCGGCCGGCGCGGTCAACAGCGCACAGATCCTGCTCGAGTCGGAGCACGCGGATTTCCCGCACGGCCTCGGCAATCACCACGACGTGCTCGGCCGCTACCTGCACGATCACCCGCTCGGCAAGCTCGTGCTCGATCTCGGCAAGCCGATCTCGGTGAGCCCGGCGAGCTACGTCACGCGACCCGCGCTCGAGCGTTCGATTCCGCTCTACGCGGCCGCGTTGATGCAATGGAGCGGCACCGACTTGATGGCGCGCACGCTGCTCGCGGGACGACCGGGCCGGAGCACCGAGATCGGCTTCAGCGTGTTCGGCACCATGGCCCCGACGCGCGACGACTTCGTGGCGCTCGACAAGAAGCAGCCGCGCCGCGACGGGCGCTCCGCTCTGCTGCTCGCGCTGCGGCACCCGCCGGAAGCGAGAACCGCGCTCGACCAGGCGCGCGACGACGTGCTCGAGTCGCTCACTCGCGTCGGCTTGGAGCCGCGAGCGCGGATCTGGAACGTGGAGGCGCCGGGCAACTCGGTTCACTACGGCGGGACTTGTCGCATGCACGCGTCACCGCGTTACGGCGTGGTCGACGCGTGGTCGCGGGTGCACGACGTGCCGAACGTCGCCGTCGCCGACTCTTCCGTCTTCACGACGGGCCCGGAAAAAAATCCGGTGCTCACCGCGATGGTGCTGGGCGCGCGCGCAGCCGATCGGCTGGCGCAGGAACTACGCTCCGGCGATCTCTGACGGCGCGGGGCGAGCCCCAGCCTCTCCCTCAGACGCGTCCGACCAGGTACAGCAGCGCGAACGCGTAGAACATCTCGTAGAGCAGCAGGAGCACGAGCGCTCGCTTCAAACCGGCGCGCCCCTTCTTGTGCCGAGCCACCTGTATCGGGATCGCGATCACCGCGACGATCATCGACATCAGGAGCAGCTTGGACAAAGTCTGGGATCACCCGCGTGGCGGCCGGCCGTGGCTGGCGCGGCTCGGGGCGCGTATCATGGGCCAAGAACGTAGCGAACGATACATGATGCGGCAACCATCACGCGGGCCTCGTGAAGGTCAGGTCGAGTCACGGCGCAGCGGCGGGCGTGCTCGACGCGACGGAGGACGGGGCTGATGGCGAAGGCTCGCATCGGCGCCGAGGTGAGCGGAGCCGTCGCGGGGATCGCGGCGTTGATCCTCGTCGGCACGCTCATCGACGATCAGATCGTCGGCATCCTCGTCGCGCTCCTCGTGTTCCCGTTGATCGTCTTCGCGATGAGCCGCGTGCCGATTCGCGTCTCGATGATGGCGCTGCTCTTCCTCGTCTTGGTGCTGCCGAACCCGTCGGAGGGCTTGCCCACGGCGTGGCGTCCGCCCTTTTGCGGACTCGGCGCGACGTTGATGAATCGCTTCAACTCCCTACTCAGGGAAGTGAAGCTCTTCGATCTGTTTTGGTTTTCCGGGCTCGACGTTCTGTTCGTGACGCTGGGAGTCATCATCCGGATGCGCCGGAGCTCGGGCTCGACCATCGACGGACCGCGAGTGCCGACGCCCAAACCGCTGATCCAGCTCGCGTGGCTGTCGCTCGGGACGGCGCTCTTCACCTGGCTGAGCGGGCTCGCGCGCGGCGGTGACTTTCGTTACTCGCTCTGGCAACTGAACGCCGTCATCTACCTGCCGATCATTTTTCTGCTGTTTCAGGCGGGGTTACGCGGCGCGGAGGATCTCGGAGCGCTCGCGCGCGTGGTGGTCACGGCGGCGCTCTACAAGGCCGGACTCGCGTACTACGTCGTCCACTTCATCACCGGTTACAAGGACGCGGATACCGGCAGTACGACACCGCCCTTCGGCACGAGCCACGCCGACTCCGTACTTTTTTCGGTCGCCGTCGTCCTCTTGCTCATTTGCGTGATCGAACGGGTGCACAAGAAGGCCAAACTCCACGCCTTGCTCATCTTGCCGATCCTCCTCGGGGTCAAAGCGAACAATCGCCGCCTCGCCTGGGCCGAAATCGGTCTCACGATCGCCGTCATCCTCATCGCGAGTCGAGAGAGCGCGATGAAGCGCAAGATCCGCCGCTATCTGCTCGCGCTGGCGCCGATTCTGACGGCGTACGTCGTAGCGGGCTGGAACACGCGGAACGGCCGACTCTTCAAACCGGTCCAGATGATTCGTTCCATGGCGGAGCCGAAGACGGATTCGTCGAGCCTTTGGCGCGAGCTCGAGAACTACAACATCATCGTGACCTTTCGGGATCACTTCCTGCTCGGAACCGGCTTCGGTCACCCTTACGAGCAGGCCATCGTCCTTCCCGCGGTCGAATATTCGTTGGAGCGTTACGCTCCCCACAACAGCTTGCTGGGCGTCTGGTGCTACACGGGGCTCGTCGGCTTCGCGGGCCTGACGCTGCTCTGGGCGGGCGGCATCTATTTCGCGATGCGCGTCTACTACAACAGCCCTGACCCAACGTCGCGATCCGGCGCGCTCATGGTCCTCGCGGTCGTGCTCATCTACTTGATGCAATCCTGGGGCGACATCGGTCTCAGCAGCTGGAGCGCCGTCTTCCTCATGGGTGCCGCGATGGCGGTCGCCGGCAAGCTGGCCGTGACCTCCGGGGAATGGTCGAGCGCACGCAAGGCCCCGGCGGGTGGATTCGCGGCACCGCCACGCGGTGGCTTCGCCCGCCCCGGACCGCCTCGTTAGCGCGCTACGCCTTGAACCAACGCTTCAGGCGGAGGAACCGCTCTTCGTACGCGTGAAAGCTCACGACGGCGATGAGCGCGGACAGGGCCATGCCGAGGAGCGCCTGGACGAAGAGCGCCACGAGGCGCGACCCGAGCCGGCTGACGAACCACTCGAAGACGCCGTGAGTCGCGAAGTAGTACGCGACGATGCCGTGAAAGACGTAGAGCCCGTAGCTGTACTTGCCGAGCTCCCGCAACGGCCGCACGCGCATGAGCCTGCGCATCGGCTCCCAGCCGCCCGTCCAGGCCGCGGTGCCGACGAACAGGCCGAAGGCAATCGCGAGCAAGAACTGCTTGATCGCGAGCGCGATGAGATGCGCCGTTTCGCCCGAGGGCAACGCCTTCAGCGCCGCGAACGCGACGGCGACCGCGATCAGAATCCGACCCGCGCCGCGCAAGACCGTCTCCCCGCCCGGACCGCGAATCCAGATCGCGACGAACGCCCCGATGCAGAGCGCGTCGAGCCGGCACGGCGTGAACACGTCGCCCCACATCTGGTTCGCATGGCACGCGGCCAACGTGATGCGCAAACCCAACGCGAACACACTGACGATCGCCGCCACCGCCAGGCTTCCGCGGCGGCTGATGGCACGAATCACGAACGGCCAAAACAGATAATAGTGCTCCTCGACCGCGAGCGACCAGAAGTGCGAGATGTACGGAATCGCGAAAGAGCCGGCTTTGGCCACGTACACGTTCGTGAGGTACGGCCAGAGCCACAGCTGCACGTCTCGAATCTGCAGCGCCTCGGGCGCCCAACGCGCGAGCAGCTGACGCGGCAGGAGCACGATCAGCACGAACAAGACGCCGTAATAGAGCGGAAAAATGCGCAGGGTCCGGCGCATGTAAAACGCGCTGAAGTAGTGGGAGCTCGTGCGCGAGTCCATCAGGATGCCCGTGATGAGGTAGCCCGACAGGACGAAGAACAGATCGACTCCCCACATGCCGTAACCGGTGACGCTGAAGATCAGCCGCTCGACGGCGTTCTGCGGAGTCTTCAGTTGGGTCGCGACGAAGTGCATCACCATCACGGCCGCGATGGCGACACCGCGGATCCCGTCGAGCTCGGGAACGTGACGCGCTCGAGGATTGGCCGAAACCTCCGACGACATGAGACGACCCGAGCGTAGTGGTCAACCTCGAGGCGCACAAGACGCGGCGGCGCGCGCCGCGCGTCGCGATCGACGAGGCGTTCCGCGAAAGGAGCGAAGAGCCGGACGCGGTGTCGGGTGCTCGCGCTCAGAAATCGTGGATGCTCGACGCGGCCGCGCACGGGAAGCGCGTTTCATCCCAGGCCGGCGCGGCGACGTTGCTGGAAAAGCCGAGGTTGTCGAATTCGCGCCGCGTTTCGATCTGCATGTGCTCGCTGTGAAACGTCGGCTGCGTCGTCGTGAACGGATCGGCCTCACCCTGGAAGGTTTGGTCGACCGAGGAGTGATAGAGCACGTCACCCCACGTGACGGTGACCGGGCCGCTCGGCGCGCCGCCCGCCGGCATGTCGGCGCAGGCATACGGCTTCCCGTCGAGGAACAAATACGCGCGCTTCGTCGAGGCGTAGATCTCGAAAAGCGTGCGCAAATCGGCGTACAGATGGTCGCCGAGCGCGTCGCCCGCGCCGAGAAGCGTGGCCTTGCCGCTCGAGTCCTTGACCTCCCAGAGATCGTAAATCGGGCACTGGTTGTTCACGTCCCACGTTCGCAGATTGCAAACTTCGAGGTCGTAGCGAACGGGCCAGGCCGCCCAGGGCGTCGAGTCCCCCTTCGGCTGCGCGATGATGGTGTGTCCCTGATCGAGCGAATATTGAATCGGCGCGTCGCGGTCGCTGATCATGATCTGCGGGTAGCGCCGTGCGGTGGAGTAACCGTTCACCTCCATCCTCACGTGCAGGTAAGAGTTGTCGCTCATCGTCGCCTTCTGTAGCGCGGTCAGCCGAAACTTCCCGTTCGTGTCGGCGGCGATGTCGGCGTAGCTCACCCAGAATTCGCCCATGATCGGACCCATCGACAAGAGCCCGTCGCCGCTCTTCTGCGATTCGACGGCGAGAAAGGTCGCGTCGAAGTCCGACGAGAGGTAACGCCACTTTCCGCCGCAATCGTTGTCGGGGGACAGGCACGGCGCGGGCGCGAAAGAGGCCGTGTCGGCGGACGAGAAGTCCGCGAAGAAATCCATCGTCTGATGCGGGGCGGGCGCGACCTTGATGAAGCTTCGCGCGATCGCCTTGGGTCGGGGCGGCGCGTCGCCCGGCGCCGAACCGACGTGCGGCTGATCGCTGCGCCAAATCCACTGCGGCCCGGCCTGGCCGTTCACGTAGACTTCGCCGTCCGCCTTCAACACGTCGTCGATGCTGAACCAGGGTTGATGGTAGAGCGGCGGCGAGTCGCCCGTGACGACCTCGGCGATGGAATCGGGCGCGAGGTGGCCTTGGAACGGGCAGACGTTGTCGAGCGCTTCCACCACGAGCGTTTGAGGGCCCGTGATGCCGCTCCACAAAACCTGTTGCAGGGGCAGATTGCTCCCCTGCTGGTAGATGCGCTGAAACGCCGCCTCGCCGACGGCGAGCTCGTCGTGGGCCCAACCGCAGTAATTCACGTAAAAGACGCGCTTCAACGGCGCGGTCCCCTGCTGGGCCTTGCTGAAGACGGAGAACGCGGCGGTCTTGGTCTGATGCACGTCCGCTTCCGCGCCCGCGGGGAAGTAGTAACGCGCCGACATGCCGTCGTCGCTCGTGTAGATCTGCGTCGTGCTCGAGTCGCCGTTCGAGGGCACGTAGAACGCGATGCCGTCGTCGCGCGCGCCGCTCGCGAGCAGGCTCGTGCGCTCGCTGTCGGAGGTCGTGTACTTTTTGACGCGAGACGCCGCCCACTGCGAGAAGCCACACGTGTTGTCCGCGGAGAGGTTCGACTCCCCGAGCACGTATACCGGCACGAGGCCGTCGCCCGGCACCGTGCTCACGTAGCCGAGCGTCGCGTCGGCGGGCGTGCGCGAGAAGCCGCCGACCTGCTGTCCGTGCGCGGTGCTGTCGACGACCGTCTCGAGCCAACCCTGGTTGTTGGCGTTCGGGTCGTCGATGTACGGCGCCGCCGATTCGCGGTGGCCCGCGCAGCGGTAGATGGCGTTCTTCACGTTCACGTTGCCGTCGGAGTCGACCGAGATGTCGTCGTCGCTCGGCAGCGGATAAACCCGATAATCCGCCGCGCCGTCGAAGGCGTCGAAGGACACGACGACGCTGTCGTCGCTCTCGGTCGCGACGACGTTCGAGAGCGTCTGCGCGAGTGAAGGCAGCGCCGTCTTGACGTCGCCCGTCGAGCCGACGGTCGGCGGAGCACCCGCCGAATCACTCACGCCCGCACTGCCCGGAACCGAGTTCGAGCCCGCCTCGGCGTCGGACCCGCCACTGCCGCCGGTGCCGACCGTGCCGCCGCTCATGGAGGTCGACCCGCCGGTCGGCGAAGACGACCCACCGCCCTTGCCTCCGGCGCCGCCCGCGCCCGAGCTGCCGCCGGTCCCGCCTCCGTTGCCGCCGTGCGACGCGCTGCCGCAAGCCACCAAGAACACCGCTAAGAGCTGTTTCGAAGTTGAGCGCATTCGTTCTCCTCGCCTCGCCTCGCTTCGACTGAGGTTCCTACATTAGGCGACGTTCGAGGATACGGGCGCCGCGCGCACAAGAAAAGGGGCCGCGTGTCGAGGCGACGCACGCGCGCCGTCGCCGCCGAGGCAACGTGGGGAACGCTCTCACCGGGCCAGCCGTTCAGCGGGGGGCGACACGTGAAGCGCAACGTCCTTGCGCAACCGGTCGTCATTCTGAAACAGACTCGACCTAGGGCAGGGCCGAACCCGCGAGCACCGCTCGATAGATCGCCACGAAGCGCTTCGCGAGCAGCGCCTTGTCGAAGTCTCGGCAGGCGCGGACGCGACCCCGAGCGCCGAGTGCGGCCCGGAGCGGCGCGTCGGCAGCGAGACGCACGAGGGCTTCGGCGAGCTTTTCGGGCGCGTTCGGCGCGGCGAGAACCCCGTCGACGCCGTCTTCGACGATTTCGGTCAACGCGCCCGAAGCGGCGCCGAGAAAGGCGCGACCGCTCGCCTGTGCCTCGATGGCGACCAGCCCGAACGGCTCGTCGATGGACGGCAGGCACACGATGTCCGCGGCCGCGTGAATCTCCTGAGCGCGCGCGCTCGGCTCGTAGCAACGCACGACGTCCTTCAGCCCGAGCGACGCGATGAGCTCCTCGATCTCGCTCCGGTAGCCCGCCGCCGTGTTCGTCGTATCGTCCCAACCGATCAGCGCGACCTCGATGGCCGGGTTCTGTTTCCTGGCGATCGCCGCCGCTCGCACGAGGTCCTTCTGGCCCTTCAAAAGCCAGAACCGGGCCGGTTCGATCACGGCAATCGAGCCTTCCTTGAACCCGAGTGCTCGGCGCATGGCCGTGCCGTCAACCTCGGGGGTGAAGCGGGAGACGTCGACGCCGTTGGGAACGCACGTCAGGAGGCTCGGACGGATGCCGATGTATTGCTCGATTCCGGTCCGGACGAACTCCGAGACGCCGACGATCGCGCCCGCGACGTTGGAAATGGCCTTGAGGACAATCCGCTTCTTCGGACTCCAAAGCCTCGGAATGCTGTGGAAGTGGATGACCAGCGGGGTGCGGCTCGCGAGGCTGAGGAGCGTGCCGAAGATGAGCGACGGCCCGCTGTCGACGACGTGGATCAGGTCGATTTCGCGCGCGAAAACCAGCTCCCTCAGCTCGCGCACCGTGCTGCCGCGCGACCGCTTCTGGAACTCCATTCTGAGCACCGGAATGTCCATGCCCGCGAAATCGACCGGACCCCCGGTGTGATTGCCGAACACGACGAGCGGCTCGATGCCGTTTCCCGCCGCGTGCTGCAGGATCATGTTGACCACGGCCCAGGGCGCATTGATGTACGCCTCGGGGAAAAGATAGAGGACGCGCAGCGACTGCGCCCCCTCGGCGGTCCGGAGCTCCGGTCGCGCGCGGCGGCGGCGCCCCGCGATCCAGCTCGAGAAACTCGACA
This sequence comes from Polyangiaceae bacterium, assembly GCA_035499895.1. GTDB lineage: Bacteria > Myxococcota_A > Polyangia > Polyangiales > Polyangiaceae > PMG-095. Next base: position 34,861 of record DATJXW010000113.1, read on the forward strand.
CCTCAAGACTCCTTCGTCAGCATGGTCTCTGCGCTGCGGCGCTCGGCGCGACGCGCGGGGACTCTGCCTTAGGTGCGACCGTGAGCCAAGGGGCTCAAGGTTCGAGGTAGCGCCAGATCCCCGCGTTCCAGTTGCCGGAGACGATGACCCACTTTTTCGAAACGGGATCCTGCGCCACGCCGGCGCGCTTGGTGCCGTTCGTCATGGCCGAAGGGAAGGTCATCGCCGTCCACTTCGTTCCGTCGGCGCGCGGCGACGTAAACGGGTTCGGCGGGTTGCCGTCCGTGCTCGCGCCGGAATCGATGCTGTAAAGAGTGCTGTCCGTCGCGACGACCGCGGCGCCTTGCCCGGTCGAAACCTGTTTGAACGTCGCCCCGTTGTCGGTGCTTCGATAAACACCCTGCACGCCGTTGTGTGACGGGACGTAGATATCGCTGTTGTTGGGATCGATGAAGATCTGCTCGGCGCCGTGGACGTGCTGCATGTCGCCCACTTTGCTCCACGTCTTCCCCGAATCCGTCGTCAACATCGTGCCGTGGTCGTCCTGCGTCACGAGGAGCCACGTGGTGGGAGTGATGAAGAACGCGTACGGCGAGTCCGGCACGCCGGTGTCACCGGCGTCGCTCCAGGTTTCGCCGGCGTCCATCGACTCGTAGACGTGGCCGACAGAGTGCGACGTCGAAATGACGTGCGTGTTGTCGGTCGGATCGATGTCGAACATGTAAGGATCGCTGTTGTCGGCAATCGGGTAGGCCTTCCACGTGGCGCCGCCGTCAATCGACTTCCACGCGCCGACGCGGCCGTTGCCGTAGCCGGTACACGCGAGCATGTAGCTACCGTCCGAAGCGATGGCTTCACCCCAAGGACGGCCTTGTTCGAGCTGATTGTCGGTGTCGGCCTGCGTCCAAGTGGCGCCGTAATCGGTCGTCACCCAAACACCCTGATAACAAATGAACGCGTAGAACCGGCCGGGACACGAGGGGTCCGCGAGCACGTCTTGCACGCCGTAGTTGTTGACCGGGCCCGTGAAGTTCTTGTCGAGCGTGACGGCGCTCGGCGTCACGTCCTCCCACATGCCGGTCTGCCCGGAGAGCATGTTCCCCGACGGACACGCGGGAGGCTTACCGGTGCTGACCGGCTTTTTCCCGCCCGCGCCCGCCGAGCCGCCCGCCGCACGCCCGGAGGCGCCGCCGCCGTGGCCGCCGCCCCCGCTCGATTGCCCGCTGCCGCCGCTGCCGCCGGTCCCCGAAACGCCTTGGCTGCCGCCCTGCGTCCCACCCGTGCCGGACCCGCCGGTCGCGCCCGAACCACCGTCCGCGCCGCCGGTGCCCGTGCCGCCCGTGGCCGTGCCGCCCGTGCCGCTCGTGCCACCCTGATCGCTCTCCCCGACGCCCGCCGCGCCCGGTTCACCGCCGTCGGAGGTCGACGTGTGGATGCTGGCCGCAAGATGCGCATGCGTCGAGCACGCCGAAAGGATGTACACGAGCGCCCACGATCCCGCTACTCGCGACAAGGGCGAGTCCATAAGATGCTGCATGATGATTACCTCACGTCCACCAGCCGAGGACCTCAGGGTCGGCTTCACCCAGCTTCACTCCGCAGTGTAGACGAGTCTCGCGACCAAAAGTTAACGATGGCGTTTCGATCGAGGAGAGGGCGCTCGGAAATCCGCTGAAACTGGATGCCTCACGCAGCCCGGCTGACGGAGGTTTCACACGTGTCGAGCCGCGCGCCGGGGGGCGGCCGGTCGGAGCTTCAACGCAAGAGATCTGCGTAGAAGCGCTCGAGCCCCGCGACGACGTGCGTCCAACTGTAGCGCTCCTCGGCGAGACGCCGGGCGCCGGCGCCGAGCCGCACGCCGAGCGCGGGGTCCGCGAACAGACGCTCGACAGCGGCCGCGATTTCCTCCGGCGCGTCGGCGAGCAAGAGGTGTTCACCGTCGACCACGTCGATGCCCTCGGCGCCGAGCCGCGTCGAAACGATCGCTTTGCCCTTGGCCAGCGCCTCGACGATCTTGAGGCGCGTCCCGCCGCCGATGCGCAGCGGCACGACGACGGCGCTCGCGCGCTCGATGTACGGACCGACGCTGTCCACCATGCCGAGGATCTCGACGCCGTTGCCCTGACGCGAAAGGACCTGCTCGTTCGCGCCCGGCCCGACGACGATGAACCTGGCCTTCGGCCGGCGCGCGCGAATCAGCGGGAAGACGTGGTCGATGAAGAAAATGACGCCGTCTTGATTGGGAAAGTAGTTGATCGCGCCGAAGAAGAGCAGTGTCTCGGGCTCCTCGGCGCCCGTCACCGCGGCGAACTCACGCACGTCGACGCCGTTCGGAGCGACCAGCACGCGCGCGGTCGGCAGGTCGCGACGGATGAACGCCGCGTCCCGCTCCGACGTGGCGAGAATGCCGTCGAATCGCCGCCAGCTCGCGCGTTCTTCGCGCTCGAGCTTGCGCCAGTTGAGCGCATTGTAGATGCGCCGCGGCAGCGTCGTGGACGCCTCCGCCGTCCGCTTGAGCACGTCGTACTCGATGTTGTGCTCGTCGAGGACCACGGCGGTGCGGCGCAGCC
>DATJXW010000114.1:0-67641 GCA_035499895.1 Polyangiaceae bacterium
GGAACGTGCCGCGCGGTCGCGTCGCCGTCACGGTCCACCATCACGTCCCGACGTTCCACAACTCGCATTGCGTCTACGCCCACCTCTTGAGCAAGGGCCGTGACTACCGGAGCTGCGGACGCCCTTGCGAGAAGCACCGCCTCGCGCTCCGTGATTACGCCGGCCACGAGCACCCGGTCGTGGTGGATGTCGGCTGCAGGAACACCGTGTTCAACGCGCTCGCGCAGAGCGCCGCGCCGCTCGTGCCGGAGCTCGTCGAGCTCGGTGTGCGGCGTTTCCGCGTCGAGCTCGTGTGGGAACGCGCCGACGAAACGGAGCGCACGCTCACCGCATACCGCAAGCTCCTCGCCGGTGAGCTCCGGCCCGCCGCCGTGCTCGAGGCCGCGGCCGTGCACGAGCGCTACGGCGTGACGACGCCGCTCCGAGGCCGAAAACGCCTGGCTTTGGCTCCGAAAACGCCCGCCTGAGCGGCCGCTCACATCGTCGTCGTGACGTTCGCGACGGGGAAATCGATGCTGCCGCTGCCGCCGCCGACTTCGACGAGGATCTGCGCCTGGTCCATCTTGCCGAGCGTCAGGCCCGCCGCCTTCCACGCGTCGAAATGCTGACTGATCGAGATGACGCCGCACTGACGGGCGGTCTGGCGCACGCTGTAAAACTGCGTCCAGCTCGACGTGTTGCCGCACTTCGAACCGCCCGTGCCGGTCGTGGGCCGCGAGTAGATCGTGTACGTGCCGCCGTCGATCATCACCGTGCCCTTGTTCGTCGTGTTCCCCGGATTGACGGGCATCTTGTTGTAGGAGTCGTCGACGATGTACCACTCGATGCAGGGGTTCGTGGACCAGCCGTAGATGCCGATGTACGAGTAACCGCCGCCGCTGCCCGTCTTCTTCTGCGAGAACTGCGCGGTGATCGTGCCGTACTGGTCGTACGTCTTCGAGTCGTCCCACTGCAGGCCGATGCGTGCGAGAAAATCGCCGGAGTTGTTCCACGACGCGCTGAACGCAGGCGTGTCGTAGGTGGTGATCGAGCCGCCGCTCCCGTTCGACCAGATCGTCCAGCTGAGGCCCGCGGCCTTGCCGGACGCGTTGTTCGTCGCGTGCGGCGTGCCGCCCGACGGAACGGTCGTCACCGAGCACGGGTCGCCGCCCGCGCCCGCCGCCGAGGTGCCGCCGGTGGACGAACCGGCCGTCGACGCGCCGCCCATGCCCGTGGTGCCGCCTCGCCCGGCCATGCCGAACGTACCGCCCGTGCCGCTCCGCCCCGCCATGCCGCTCGCGCCGCCCGTGCCGGAGCCGCCGCCCGTGCCGCCCGTCGACCCGCCGGTGCCGCCGGTACCACCCGTGCCGCCGCTGCCGCCCGTGCCGCCGCTACCGCCCGTCCCGCCCGTGCCCGGCGTGTTGCCCGCGCCGCCGACCCCGGTGCCGCCCGCGGAGCCGACTTTGCCTGCCGCGCCGGTGCCGGTGCCGCCGCTCGAGGGCGGTGCGCCTGCCCTGCCGCTGCTGCCCTCGTCGTCAGCGGGGATTTGCGCGGCGCACGCCGCGGCCAGGACTACGGCACCGAGGAAGGGGGTGATGACGCCAAGCGAAAGAAGCGAACGAAGGCGACGCTGCATGTTGGACAATGCCCGGATCGTGACCGATGTCCACCCAAGCAGGCGAGATTTTTTTCGCCGTGCGCGCGCTCCGAAATTGTCGCGCCTGGGCGTGAGCCGAAGCACCAAGAACTTTCGGTGAGAAACACAATTTCCGTCGAAGCGCGAAGCCTCGACGCGTCACCCTCAGGTATTCGCCTTGAGCGCCGTGTACTCGCCCGGATCGTGAATGGTGGGGGGCACCGTACCGCCGTGCACGAAGTCTTCCGTCCGGTCGTACATGCCGAAGCTCGTGACCTCGGCCGTGCCGCCCGGGGCGGGGAAGCCGTCCGTGCCGGCCTTCACGCCGAGCGCGTTCATCAGGTTGCAGTAGTACTTGTTGATCGGCGCGTTCGCGAGCGAGGGATCCGTCCCCGTTTCTTGCGACAGCGCGTCGTACATCTCGTCGTCGGTGCCGTCGGCGCACTGCGCTTCACTGTTGCCCCGGCTCAAGGTCGCCGAACCGTCTTCCACGTTCACGGCCCAGCCCGTCTTGAAGTAGCCGCCCATGCTGCCGACCTGGACGATCGGAATGTTGTTCAAGTTGCGGGCGCAGCCGTCCGACACTTCCTGGAACCAAACCGTGGCGGTGTTGTCGAGCACCGTTCCGTCGCCCTCGTCGACCGAGTTCAGCGTGCTCACGAGGTGAGTGAATTTGGCGGCGTAATAGTTGTCGATGGCGAGGATGTCGTTGATGGCGTTCGGGACGCAGGCGCCGCTCTCGCTCGCGTTGCTGCCGCGGTGCGAAAGGCTCGTGCTCTCTTCCATGATGCCGAGGCCTTTGAAGACGTAGGAGGCCGGGTACTTGAGCACGATGACGGGGTTTGCGTTGCAGACTGCCGCGAGCACCGCGAGATTCGAATAGAGGTCGGCGAAATCCAGATCCGCCGTGACTTTGTCGGTGAGGGACGGGTACGTGTTCGCCGCGGTCACGGCGTCGATGGTCGACTGCGTCGTCTCGAGCAAACCGGGGAGATCCGCGCTGCACGCCGCCGGAACGAGCACCTGCGTCGTTTCGTCGAGCAGCGTTTTCCAGGCTTCGAGCTTGTTCTTGTCGCTCTGGCTCATGCCGGCGCGCTCGAGCGTCGCGAGGTCGTCGGCGACGACGTCGAGGATGCTCTTGCCGCGACTCACCTGGTAGCTGTCCGGCGACCCGCCGCCGGGCACGAAACCGGTCAACGCCGTCAGCACTTGTGAGGGCGAGCCGAGCCCCGGGTACGCGGTTTGACTCGCCGAGTACGAAATGGCGCTCGCCGCGGAGTCATTCGAGTTCGAGACGCGCATGAAGAGGGGCACGCCGCTCGGACTGAGCTGCTGGGCGATGACGTGATCGAGCGAAGGGCCCACGGGTTTGGCGTTGAACTTCGTCGACGAGTCGAAGCTGAACGGGTCGTCCTGATTGGGCGCGACCGGCTGGCAGGTGAGGTACGACGCGGACGCCTGCAGGAACGTGTCGTTACCTTGCCCGCGCGTGAGGTATTGATTCCATTCGTTCATCGCGCGGATGCCGCGCGGCATGAGCAGCTTGTCGAGGTAGGGGATGAGCGGGGCGAGCGTCGTCGATGACAGATCCTCGGCGCCGAGCGTGCCGTGCGACTTCACCGGGAAAAAGCGCGTCGTGATGCAGCCGTAATGCGTCCACATCGCGATCAGGCGCCGCGGCGCCGGGGCCGCTTGCGCCCGCGCGCGCCGATCGCCGAGTGAGCTCAAGAAGGGCGCCGCCACGCAGGCCCCACCCAAGCCTCGCAAGAAGAGCCTTCGGTTCACTCCGTTATTTTTACGCGGTTTCGCGCCGTGAAGCGGGCGAGTTCTTTCACGCCCCGCACTTCAAGGGTTTCCGGCGCACCGAAACCCGACGTTCGTGAAGTGCGCCGTCGGAAAGCCGTAACTGTAACGGCCCGCGGCGACGAGCGTCGCCGCGCCGCTGCTCCAATCGCCGCCGCGGATCATGCGCGCCGAGCTCGGGACGAGGTTCGCGTAGTTGGTCTGAGGCGTCGTCGGATAATCGGCGTACCAATCGAGATCCCACTCCCACACCGAGCCGGCGAGGTCGCTCTGCCCGAAACGGCCGTTGCCGTCGGGGCGCGAACCGACGGGCAGGATGTCCGCGAAGGTGCAACCGCTCGCGTCGCCGTCACCCATGCAGTTGTAAACGGCGAGGTTCCCGGTATTCAGCGTGTTGTCCGGCACGGGCGAGTCGCCCCACGGATAGAGCGTGTTGTCCGCGCCTCTCGCCGCCGCGTATTCCCACTCCGCCTCGGTGGGCAGGCGGCCGCCGTCCCAAATGCAGAAGGCGAAGCTCGTGTACCAATCCACGCAATTGATGGGCAGGGTGTCGTTGCCCGCGCTCGCCCACGTGAAATACGTCTCGACGCCGCATTGCGCGGCGGCCGTGAGCTCGTCGGCGCTCTTCGGTAACGAGTCGCCGAAGCTCGGGTCCCAGCCGCTCTCGGGAACGTTCGCGTTCGCGCCGCTGCCCGCCGTCGGGTTGCCCGCGGCGCGCCATGCGTCGTAAGCGGCGACGAAGTTCCGGAAGCGTCCGACCGTCACCTCGTACGCGTCGAGGGTGAAGCTCGAGACGGTCGAGCTGAAGGCGTCCGGATCGCCCTGCCCGAAGGTGCCGCCCGGCACGGGCAGGCGCGCGCAGCAACTTCCGTCCTGGCACTCGCGGCCGTTCATGCCGGCACACGACGCGCCGCTCGAGCTCCCGACGTTTTGCGACGCCCCTCCGCTGCCGCCCGCCGCGCTCGCGCCGCTCGAGCCGCCCGTGTTCGCTCCGCTCGAGCCGCCCGTGTCGCCGAGGGTCCTCACGTCGCGCTCGCCGCAGCCGACGACGCCGGCCGCGACGAACAGCGCGCCCGCGGCCATTCGGGCTGTTCGCTCGGCGAGTCGGAGCATCGGGCTTCTCGCGACGGACTCTACATCCGCGCCGAACCGGCGCAAGGCGCCGTGCACCCGAGCGGGAGGGCCGCTAAGGTGCGCTCGTGCCATGAGTCGTCCCCGCACGAACATTTGCTTGAACATGATCGTCAAGAACGAAGTCGAGGTCTTGCCGCGCCTCTTCCGTTCGTTGAAGGACTACGTGGACTATTACGTGATCGTCGACACCGGCTCGACCGACGACACCATCGCGCTCATCAAGCGCGAGATGAGCGGCTACGGCATCGACGGCGAGGTGCACGAACGGCCGTGGGTGAATTTCGGCGTCAATCGGCAGCAGGCGCTCGAGCTCGCCGTGGCCGCGAACAAGGCGGATTGGCTGCTCTTCATCGACGCCGACGAAGAGCTCGGCGTGAGCGATCCGAAATTTTACGAAAAGCTCGAGCCCGGCGTGAGCTACGAGATCGAGAAGCACCACGGCGGGATGCGCTACCTCGTGCCGCACCTCGTCAACATCAAGGGTTCGCGCTTCCGTTGGGAGGGGCCCGTCCACAACTACCTCGTGACGCTCGAGGGTCCCGACGAGCACCCCGCGCGCAAAGACGTCTGGATCGTCTATCACTACGGCGAAGGCGCGAAATCACACGGCCTCACGCAAGAGCAGAAGTATCTCCGCGACGCGAAGCTCCTCGAGGAGGATCTCGCGAAGAACCCGGAGAACGCGCGCAGTCAGTACTACCTCGCGCAGTCGTACCGGGACGCCGGGCACGACGAGCGCGCTTACCTCGAATACAAGAAGCGCGCGGCGATGCAGGGCTGGGCGGAGGAGACGTACATGGCGCAGCTCGAAGCCGCGCGCGCCGCCCGCGATCTCGAGAAGCCGGAAGACGTCGTCGTGCGGGAGTTTCTCGACGCCTTCAATCTGTGCCCGACGCGCGTCGAGCCGCTATACGATCTTGCCCACTACTTTCGCCTGAAGAAGCAATACGGCAAGGCGTACATCTTCGCGAGAACGGGCGTCGAGATCGAACGCCCGGACCACGCGCTCTTCTTGTCGCAAGACATCTACGACTGGAAGATGCTCGACGAGCTCGGCGTGTCCGCGTATTGGGTCGGCGACTACACTGCCGCCAAGGAGGCGTGCGAGACCGTGCTCTGGCGTGCCGAGCACGGTCTCGTTTTGGAGCAGGAAGACCTCGATCGCATTCGAGGCAACCTCGACCACGCGGTGAGGGAGCTCGAAGCGAAAGAGTGAGTCTTACGCGTGTCCGCCGGCGCCAGCGCCGCCCTTACCGCCCTTGCCGCCCATACCGCCGGCGCCGCCCTTACCGCCCATGCCGCCCATCGCGCCGGTCTTGCCGGTCGAGCCGGTCTTGCCCGTGGCGCCGGTCTTGCCGGTCTTGCCCGTGGCACCGGTCTTACCGGTCTTGCCCGTAGCGCCGGTCTTACCCGTCTTGCCCGTAGCGCCGGTCTTGCCGGTCTTGCCCGTGGCGCCGGTTTTGCCGGTTTTGCCCGTGGAGCCCGTCTTGCCGGTCTTGCCCGTGGAGCCCGTCTTGCCAGTCTTCCCGGTCGCGCCCTTGCCGGCTGCGCCGGCCGCGTGCCCCGCGGAACCTGCGGCGCCGCCCGTCGTGTTCATCGTCGTGCCGCCGGTGCCCGAACCGCCGGTCCCGGAACTGCCGCCGGAGCCACCGCCGGAGCCGCCCGTGCCGGGCGTGCCTCCGCTCGTGTCGTCATCACCGCTATGGCCGCAGCCAAGGGCCGCGAGCGTTGCCGCTCCCGAAACACAGTAGATGAGGAAGTCCTTGCGGCTGCAGGCGAAAGGCATGAGGTAGCTCCGTTGGTAGGGTAGTCGTGGGCTCATACCACGAGATCTCAAAAATGCCCGCGTCTTCTGGGAGCCTCGGGGGTCGTCTCCGCGGCCGGTCCCAAAATTCCGCACCGCGCGGCGTGATATGAGAAGTGGAGCGCTGAATTTCAGCCCGCGAGCGCCTCGAACCGGGGCGTTTTTACTTGCATGCGTTGGACATCGTCGTCCCGTCGCCGCACATGTCGCTGGAGTCGCACATCGGGTCGACCGGCGCGTCGCCCCCGCCGCCGCACTTCAGCACCCACTGATGGTCGCCGCCGGCACACGACTTCTTCTTCACTTCCATGCCGGCCTTGAGCGCGGTGAAGTCGGCGGCCGTGACGAGCACGTAGTGCGCGTGGCTCAAGCTCGTGCTCGAGAGAATCGTCACGTCGGTGCCGGCTGCGATTTGCGCTGCGGTGACCGTCAGCGTGTGCGTGTGCGGGCCGTCACTCGGGCTCGAGCTCGTGACCATGAGATCCGCGCTGCAGGAGGCGCCGCCGCCCGTGCCCGCCGAACCCACGGCACCGCCCGCGCCGCTGCCCGCCGCGCCGCCGCTGCCCGACATCCCGCCGTGGCCAGCCATGCCGCCCGTCTTGCCCGTGGCGCCACCGGTCTTGCCCGTGGCGCCGCCGGTCTTCCCGGTCTTGCCGGTTTTGCCCGTGGCTCCGCCCGTCTTGCCCGTGGCGCCACCGGTCTTGCCCGTCTTACCGGTTTTGCCCGTCGCGCCGCCGGTCTTGCCGGTTTTGCCCGTGGCTCCGCCGGGGCGACCGCCGCTGCCCGCGGGGCCCGCGCCGGCGCCGCCCGTGTGCGCGCCGCCCGCAGCGCTCGTCATCGAGCCGCCCGCGCCGCCGCTGCTCTGCGAGCCGCCGCTGCCCGAGCTGCCGCCGCTACCGTTGTTCGAGCTGCCGCCGCCGCCGGGCGAGTTATCGCTACTCGAGCAACCGAGGAGCGCGAGCGCCCCCGTTCCGGTGATGTAAACGAGGAAGTCCTTGCGGCTGCAGGCAAACGACATAGGTGCGCTCCAGTGCGAGAATGGGTGCACTTTGCCTACCACGAGATCGCTGAAAAAAATCATAGCGTTTCCGCTCTGCAATCTTCGAGTGATGGTGTTTGCTCAATTCATGCCTAAGGGTGTGACGCTATTCGTCGAGGCACCGTGAGGCACTGTCTCCTTCAGTGGCGTGATGATCTTCGCCTGCAGGTTCGCTGATGCCACCGAGCTCGCGGTCACTGCCACCGAGCTCGCGGTCACAAGAGCGCGCTAGCGTTCGTCCCGGACATCCGCGTTCGGCGGTGGGCAGGCTCGGTATGGGCGTCACCGCCGGCGTGTTGGTCGCCGTGCTCGTCGGCGTCGCGTGCCCGAGCTTCGGCAGCGCCGTCAATATCGTTGCCGGTTGGGACGGCGGCGGCCTCACCATTCTCGCGCTCGCGTGGTGGCTCGTCTTCACGGCGGACGCCGAGGAGATGCGTCAGCGCGCGGCGACGGTCGATCCCGGCCGGCGCGCGGTGAGCTTCATGGTGATTATCGGCTCCGTTTTCAGCTTGTTCGCCGCGGCCGTCGTGAAAGGCCATCCGGAACGCTTCGCCCGGACCGCCACCGAGCTCGATCTGCTGAGCGTCTTTTGCCTCGCCGCGGTGGTCATCGCGTGGCTTTTGGTGCACACGGCGTACACGCTCCGCTACGCGCACCTCTATTATCGAGACGACGAGAACGGCATCGGCGGGCTCGAGTTTCCCGGCGGGGAGCCGCCCGACGCGCTCGACTTCGCGTACTTTGCATTCACGCTCGGCATGTGTTTCCAAGTGTCGGACGTGCCCATCACGAGTCGCGCGATCCGGCGGAGCTCACTCGGCCATGCGCTCTTGTCGTTTCTGTTCAACACGGCGATTCTCGCGCTCGCGCTGAACGTCGTGTTCGGGGCGTTGAACTGAGTCGGCGCGCATGACCGCGGACGTGACCACGCTTCCGCGCGCCGCCCTCGCTCATCTCGACGAGGCGCTCGCCGGGTTGAACGCGCCTCACGCGCCGGGCCAGCGCGAAAACCACCGCGCGGGCCTCGCGCTCGCGATCGAAGCCGCGAGCGCGGCGCAAGCAGCGGCCACCGAGGTGCCCGCGCGGGTCCTCGCCTGGTCGATTTTGGCGCGAGCGCACGCCGCGCGAGCCGAAGACGCGCTGCACGGGGCCGGTCAGCTTTCGCTGAGCGCGCAGCGGGCCCCGACGTGCGCCGCCTGCGACGAGGGCTGGCGGCGCGTCGAAGCGATCGCCCGGGTGGCGGAGACGTCGGCGCGCGACGCGGAACGCGCGGTCGAGGCGATCCGGAATCTCGACGCGGAGTCCGCCGCCGCTCGGCGTGCTTTTCGCGCGGCACGGCGCGGGGCGGCCGCCGCTCTCGCCGCGCGCCGGATCGTCGAGCTTCGCAATCACGCGTACACCTTCCACACCGACGGCGGCTTTTCGTTCGGGGAAGGCTGGTACCTCGCCGCGGCGGCGGTGCTCGCGGGCGTCGCCATTCAGATCGAGCCGGGCCCCGCCGAACGCACGGCGCAAGCCGCGACCTTTCTCGGCGCCGCGGGGCTTGCCCACGTGGTGCAAGCGTACCGCTCGCGCCCGCGGGCGATGAAGCAGACGACCGAGCTCGTCGCGCGCGCGTTCCGCGCCGATCCGGCGTCGGCACAGGCGCGGCTTCGGGCGGCGTTTCTCGGCGACGAGCCGATTTCCTCCGAAGTGAGCGGATGGATCGAGCGAAAGCTCGCGGCTCGTCCGGCGCCGTCCGCCGGCAAGAAGGTGCTGGTTTGGATCCGGGACGGCGTGCATCACCCGGGCCGCAACTCGACGGGCGCGGAGGTGCACGAGCTCGCGGCGTGCGTGAGCCGCGCCGGTCTCGTGCCGGTGCTCACCGGAGACGCGCTCCGCGACACGACCGTGCCCGAGGACGCACTCGACATGATCCTGTTTTGGAAGGATCCGCTCTTCCGGCGCGCCGACATGCGCCGGGCGCAACTCCAGTTCTTCGAAGAGCTGAGGGGCCGCCACGGCCTCGTCGGTCAGATCGGCGTGACCACGGCGGGGATGGATGGTCCGGCGCTCATGGGTCTTCCGACGCTGTATCTCACCGCCGCACCGAACGCGCGCATGGGCGCATGGGTCGGCGCGGTGCCGGGTTACGTCGAGGTCGTGCGCGAGGACGGCTATCTCGAGCGGATCACGCGGACGCTGTCCCAGTGGGCGTGTCGGTAGCGTCGCGTGCGCGGAGGGCCGCGGCGATGCGGCCCAGTCGGCGTTTGGGTAGACCGAGCGGTCGCAGGGCTTCGAGCTCCGCCCGGCCGAGCGCGAGCGCCGCCGCCGCGCGTTCAGCGAGATCGAGCCGCAGCGCGAGATCGTCGACGACCACGTAGCCGAGGGCGAGCCACACGGCGGGCGGCAGCCCGCGCGCCCGCTCGCTCGGACGGGTGAGCGGCGGCAGCGGGAGCTCCGGCCGATGGACGCTCACGAAGAGCGCACGCCGCGCGAGCGCCTGGCGCGACGCGAGCCGCGGCACGAAGACGCCGACCGAACCGAGCGTGATGCCGAGCGCCGCGAGCGTCCGGCGATCCTCGGCGTCGAGTGTCGCGAGCGAGCTCTCGAGATCGCGGGTGAGCGCGCTCCCGAGCCCGCGCTCGAGCTGGTGCGCGATGGCCCGGAGCGGCGCGCGCTCCGAGCTCCGGAGCGGGGCGAACGGCTCGAGCAGCCGCCCCACGCTGTCGCGCGCGAAGGCGAGCAGCCGGCGCCGGAGACGACTCTGGACGCCCGCCGCGAGGGCGAGCTCCTTGAGCTTCACTTCCGGCAACGTGATCGAGGGCCCACGGCAGAGCCTCGCGAGGGGGACGCCTTCCGCGGAGATTTCGCCGCGCGCGTCGAGCTCGAACGTCGCGTGCGGAGCCTCGACGAGGGCCTCGAGGCGGGCTCCGGGCGTCGGCTCGGGCGCGAGCCGCTCGCGAAAGCGGTCGAGCGCCGCGAGTGATCGCATGCGTTCTCCCGGCGCGGGCCGCGGCTTGCCCTTGCGTTCGACGAACGTATCGACGAGCGCCCGGTGGAGCGCGTCGCTCAGGCGGTCCTCGAGCGCGACGATGCGCTCGCGCCAGTGTTCCGGTCGCTCCACCCAATCGCTGCGCTGCGCGACGTACGCCCAGGTGCGAAGCCGCGTGATGCGGGAGAGCAGCGTATCGACGTCTCCGCGTTCGTCCTCGAGCTCGGCGAGGAGGCTCGCCATGCGATCTTCGGGCAGCGGACCGTCGAGCAGGCGCAGGTACAGATCGCGCAAGAGATCGCGATGCACCTCGAACAGGATCTTCCGAAAATCCGGCACCTGGCAGACCTGCCAGAGACGTTCGAGCTCGGGCGGGCGGCGTGCGCGGGGCGCGATTTCGGGGTCGGCGAGGAGCGCGCGCAGGACGGCGTGATCGACCGCGGCCGGAACCGGCAAGAGGTACGGCGCGGGAGGGGACAGCTCGAGGCTCTCGAGCAGGCGCGCCGGCGACGAGTAGTCGAGTGCGGCGTTCCGGTAGCGCACGCGGCCGACCGGCTCGAAGCGATGCTGTTCGATGCGCTCGGCCGTGTCGCGCGAGAGCTCGACGGGCGCCACGGTGCCGAACGTCCCGTTCTGCAAGTAGCGCCCGGCGCGGCCCGCGATTTGCGAGAGCTCGGAGTCGGACAACGCGCGTTCGCCACGCCCGTCGAACTTGCGGAGCGACGCGAAGGCGACGTGCGTCACGTGCAGGTTCAACCCCATCCCGATCGCGTCCGTGGCGACCAAGTAGTCGACCTCGCCCGCCTGAAACATCGCGACTTGGGCGTTGCGCGCGCGCGGCGAGAGCGCGCCGAGCACGAGCGCGGCGCCTCCGCGAAAGGCGCGGAGCTGCCCCGCCAGACGGTAGAGCTCCGGGATCGAAAACGCGACGATCGCGCTCCGCGGCGGCAACCGGGCGAGCTTGCTCGCGCCCGCGTAGTTCAGGCGCGACAGGCGCGGATGTTGTTCGTGGCGCGCGGCCGGCACCAGCCGCTCGACCATGCGCCGCATCGCTTCGGACCCCATGAACCAGCTCTCGCGGCGGCCCCGGGCGTGCATGAGCCGCTCGCTGAAGACGTGGCCGCGCTCGTCGTGGGTCGCGAGCTGAATCTCGTCGATGGCGACGAAGTCGACCTCGCGATCGAGCGGCATCGCCTCCGTCGTGCACACCCAATAATCCGGCCGCCGCGGCACGCGCTTCTCTTCGCCCGTCACGAGCGCGACGCGATCTTCGCCGAGCCGCGCGCTCACCCGGTCGTAGACTTCACGCGCGAGCAAGCGCAGCGGCAGGCCGATCATGCCGCTCGAGTGCTCGAGCATGCGTTCGACCGCGCGGTGGGTCTTCCCGGTGTTCGTCGGGCCGAGCAGCGCGACGCTCAGCGTGGCATCCGCCAGGGGCACGCTCGCAGCATGGCCGTTCCCCCGGAGCGCGACCAGTCGCAGGCTCCGAGCGGCCGAAGTTCAGGCGCCTCGTTCCCAGCCGCTCGCGAGCAGACGCGTGAGCTCGCCGGCGTCCGTCGGCCCGCCGAGCGCCGCGGCCTGTCCGGCCCAGAGCGGCGAGAAATCCCCGCTTTTCGCGGCTTCCGCGTGCGCGCGCAACGGGGCGAGCGCCGCGGCGGCGAGCGGAAACGGCGGCACCGCCCGGTCGACGTTGCCGAAGTCCCGCATCACCCGATTGACGATGCCGCGGGCGAGGCGGCCGGTGAGGACGTTCGTGACGCGCGTCGAGTCGTCTCGAACGGCTGCGAGCGCGCTGCGGTGGGCCGCGGAGATGCGGCTCTCTTTCGTGCGGAGATACGCCGTGCCGACTTGCACGGCGCTCGCGCCGAGCGCCCGCGCCGCCGCCACGCCGCGCGCGTCGGCGACACCGCCCGCGGCGATCACGGGGACGCGCACGGCGTCGACGATTTGCGGCAGGAGCGCGAACGTCCCGAGCACGGGGTCGTCCGCGCCGTCGCTCGAGAAGGTGCCGCGATGTCCGCCGGCTTCGGCGCCCTGCGCGATGATCGCGTGCACCCCGCCCGCTTCGAGCGCGCGCGCCTCGGCGACCGTGGTCGCGCTCGAGACGATGGTCGCGCCGGTCGCGCGCACGCGTGCGACGAGCGCCGGATCCGGCAAGCCGAAATGGAAGCTCACGACCTCGGGTTTGAGCGCCTCGACGGCGGCGCACATTTCGGCGTCGAAGGGGCGGCGCGCCGGCGCCGGGGCCGCGGCGTCCCCGAGCGCGAATTCACGGTAATACGGCTCGAGCCGCGCCCGCCAGGCCGCGAGCGCTTCGAGCGACGGCGGCGGCGGCCGATGACAGAAGAAGTTCAGGTTGACCTTGGCCCGCGTTTTCTCGCGATAGCGCTGCACTTGCTCGGCGACGGCCGCCGGCGAGAGCAACGCGCACGGCAGCGAGCCGAGGCCGCCCGCGAGAGCGACGGCGCAGGCGAGCTCTTCGTCCTGCGCTCCGGCCATCGGCGCTTGAATGACGGGCAGCTCGACCCCGAGCGTTCGTAGCCAGTGGCGCTCCGGCATGCCGAAAGCCTAGCACCCGCGCTCGGTCGTTTGGTCATGACGAACGGTCGCCCAATCATGCGCCCGGCCGGGCGGCGCCTCTACACTGAGCTCCGCCATGACTCACGCCGCGACGCGCGCCCACTACCAGACCCTGCTCGCGCCAATCTACCGCTGGATGCTCGGCGACTTCGCGGCCGCGCTCGCTCGCTCGCGCCTCGAGCTCGACACGCTCGGTATCGGCCCCGCAGGGTCCGGCGCTCGGGCGCTCGATCTCGGAGCGGGGCTCGGCCTGCAGGCGATTCCGCTCCACGAGCTCGGCTACCGCGTGACGGCGGTGGACTCGTCGGACGAGCTTCTTGCCGAGCTCCACCGCGACTGCCCGGCCGTCTCGCTCGTGACGGGCGACCTCGCCGAGCTCGGGCGCATCGCGACCGAATCTTACGCGGTGATCGTGTGCATGGGGGACACGCTCACGCACCTCGCGTCGCTCGAAGAGGTCGACGCGGTGCTCGCCGCCGCGTGCGCCGTGCTCGCCCCCAGCGGCGTTTTGGCGCTCACGTTCCGCGATTACGTGGCGCCCGTGCGCGAGTCGGTCGACCGCTTCATTTTGGTGCGCGCCGACGAGAGCCGCATTCATACGTGCTGCCTCGACTACGGGGTTTCTCACGTGCGCGTCACCGACCTCTTGCACGAACGAAACGCCGGCACCTGGGCGCTCCGCGCGAGCGCGTACGACAAGGTCCGGCTCGCGCACGGCTGGGTGGCGGAGCGACTTCGAGCGCACGGTGCGGACAGCGTCCGCGCCGAGTCGAGCGGCGGGCGCATCACGGTCGTCGCGCGCGGCGCGGCTCGCTCCGAGCGGTGACGCTCACTCGAGCGCGCGCTCGACGGCTTGGGCGTGGGGGCTTTCGGGATGGCGCGCGAGGAAACGGCGCGCTTCCTCGCGGGCGCGTGCCCGGTCGCCGCGCGCGAGCAGCGCCTCGATGCGGAGGGCTTCGCGCTCTTGCGCGAGCACGCCGCCCGGCAGCGTTCGATCGAGCGCGTCGAGCTCCGTGAGCGCGCCGTCCGTGTCGTGCTGCTGCAAGAGCGCGCGCACGTGCGCGACACGCCGGCTTTCGACGAGCACCGCGTTCTCGGGCGCCGCGGTCGTGGGTGCTTCGGGGGGAAACGCGGCGCTCGACGGTCCGGGGGCGGGGACGACGGCTTCGCTCGTGGCGGCGTCGGGCACCGCGGCGATCGGAGCGCCGCGAGCGGGCGGAGGGATTTTGGGTTCCGGCGCGGCCGTGACGGCGGGCCCGGGTTCGCGCTCGGAGGTCGACTTCGGCGGAGGAGACGCAATCCGGGTGACGGCGGCGTTCGGCGCGGGTGCCGGAGGCGTGCTCGCGAAGCCGCGCACGAGCGCGGTGCCCGTCGTCGCGACGACGCCCAGCAAGAGCCCGAGCGCGAACGGCTTGGCGAGCGTCACGAGCGAAAGGCCGCTCTTCGTCACCGCGGTCGCCGCGGCGGCGGCCGGGAGCTTCGCGCCGAGCGCCCTCCAGACCGCGCGCCGTTCACTCGCGGGCGCGGCGGCACGCCGGCCGGCTTCGAGCACGGCACGCACTTCCGGCGAGAGCTCTTCGGCCCATGCTCGCGTGTCCATCAGCGTGCTCCTCCGCGCGCGTGGAAGACGACGGGATCCTTGTGCGCGCGCTCGACCGCGGCGACGAACGCCCGCCGCGCGAGACGCAGGCGCGAATACGCGGTGCCGAGCGGCACGCCCAGGATCGCCGCGGCTTCGGGGCCCGTCATGCCTTCGATTTCGAACAGCACGAACGCCGCGCGTTGATCGAAGTCCATGTTCCGGAGCGCGGATTCGAAGAGCGCGAGCTTGTCCTCGCGTTCGCCTTCCGAGAACGGATCGACCGCCGTGCCGGCGGCGTGCTCGATCGCTTCGTCCCCCAACACTTCGGTGCGAGCGTGCACGCGCCGGCGCCGGTCACGCGCCGTGTTCAGGCAGATCTGAAAGAGCCAGGTGCTCACCTTGCCGCGGCTCTCGAAGCTCGGGAAGCGGCGATGCACGACGATGAACACGTCCTGACAGGCGTCGGACAGATCGGCCTCGCGCACGCCGAGGTGGCGGAGCGTGCGCCACACGAAATCGAAGTGCCGCTCGTAGAGCACCTGAAACCACTCCGCCGGGGGCGTGCTGGGACGCTTTTCCATCATGGGAAGCGGAACTCCGGACCGAAGCCGACGGTGCCCGCGAGCGGACTCGCATGGTACGCCGTGCCCACGAGCTCGACCTCGGGCCGGTACTGGCGAAAGGGGACGAGCGCGTCGAGATCGAGTCGCAGAGCCCAGTGTCGGCTGAGCTCGAACCCCAGCGTCGCACCGAGCCCGCCCGCGATCCAGAGCGAAGCGCCGTTCTTGTCGATGAAGAAACCTTGGCCGGTGCCGTGAAAGCGGCCGAGCGCGAGTGAAGCGCACGCGGCCACGTCGACCCGACCGGCGCGCCAGAAATACGCGCAGAGCCCGAGGTCCCCACCGGCGAGTCCCACGTCCACCGTGCCCGGCGGGAGCCCGACTTCACGATCGACGAGGCCGAAGCCGCCGAGCGCGAGCTCGAGGAACGAAAAGCGCGCGCGCGCGTCGCCCGCATAAACCATGCTGAACGCCGGGCCGAGCAAGCCGAACGCGCCGGCGAGCTCCCCACCGAGCGAAACGTGCCGAAAGCCGGACGAATCGCGCTTCAGGGGCGGCGCGGGAGGGAGCGGCTTCGGCGCGGGTTCGGCGACGCTCTCGCGCGGGCGCAAATCGAGCAACACCGCGAGCATCACGGCCGTCGCCGCGGCGAGCGGGTTACAGTCGGGGCCTGCGGCCGTGAGCTCGCGTTCGCCCGCGGTGCGGCCGCTCGTGCGAACCGTCGCGGCGAAGTCGTCTCCGTCGCGCCGAAAGGCCACGTGGATGAGCAGCGGTTCACGCGGTTCTTGCGGCGGGATGCCGAGCGCGAGCGTGCGATCCTTCAAGGCTTCCGCGCTCGGACAGCTTTCCGCGCCGGCGGCGCTCTCCGTGTCGAGGGTCGCCCCGGCGAGCTCGGCGGCGTGCGCGGCGCCGCACGTGAGCAAGCAGAACCACGAACCCGCGACGCCCCCGAGCAGTCTACGACGCCGTGACATTGTGTGATGGAATCGGTCCACCGCGGCCCTTCACGGACAAGCTCTACCAGGGAAACCGCGCGACAGAAGCACCGAATCTTCGGGATCGACGCATGAAGAAGCCGCTCGCGCGGATGCTCATTGCTTTGTCCGCCGTGGCGTCGTCCGGCTGCGTCGACGACATGAGCCTCGGTCAGGGCAACCACGGCACGGAAGCGACGAACACCCATGCACAGGAAGGAGGCGGAGGGTTCGGGGGGGCGACCGGCTCGGCGGGACGGCAAGGCGCGGCGACGGGCGGCGGCGCCGGCTCGGCGGCGGAACACGCCGGTGCGTTCGCGACGGGAGGGAACGGAGCGAGCGCGGCGAGCGGAGGGGGCTCGCTCGCGGGGGGGAGCACGGGGAACGCGGGGGCATCGACGCTGGCCGGAGGCAGCGGTCCGACGGGGGGCGCGGGTCCGGTCGCCGGCGCCGGAGGGGGGATGCTCGTCCCGCCGAGCAACGCTTGGGTCGGCGTGTCCGCCGGCGACGTGCACACGTGCGCGATCGATACGACCGGCTCCCTCTACTGCTGGGGCAAAAACACGAAAGGCGACCTCGGTGACGGCTCGGCCGCGGACTCACCCTCGCCCGCGCGCGCCGGCGCCGACGATGATTGGCTCGTCGTCACGGCAGGAGAAGACCACTCCTGTGCGCTCAAGCAGGACGGCTCGCTCTACTGTTGGGGCACCCCGAGCGACCCGAGCGCCAGCGCGTCGAGCGTGCCCGCGCGCGTCGGCACGGATTCCGACTGGCGCAGTGTCTCGGCGGCGTTTGCCGTGCACACGTGTGCGATCAAGGAAGACGGCTCCCTCTATTGTTGGGGCTCGAACGAGTTCGGACAGGTCGGCATCGGCAAGCAATCGGGCAGCGTCGCCGAACCGACGTTGATCCTCGAGCCGGGCCCGTGGCAGAGCGTCTCCGCCGGGAGCGGCCACACCTGCGCCATCAAGGTCGACGGCCGCCTCTACTGCTGGGGTTACGATGACTCCGGGGAGCTCGGGCTCGGTGCGCCCCAGGGCGAAGTTCTGACTCCGACCGAGGTCGGCACGGACGCGGACTGGCAGAGCGTGAGCTCCGGCGTCTATCACAGCTGCGCCATCAAGCGAGACGGCTCGCTCTACTGCTGGGGCGACGACTACTTCGATCAGATCGGCAACGACGCGCAACAGGACGGCACGCCGCTCCGCGTCGACGACGCCACCGATTGGCTACTGGTCGCCGCGGGTGACACGGGCACCTGCGCGCTCAAGACCGATCGTTCGCTCGAGTGTTGGGGCGCCTCGGGCCCCGCCGACTTCAACGTCGCCGATTTTCCGAGGACGGCCGTGCCGACCGCGTTCGGCATGCCGGGACCCTGGCAATCCGTCGTCGCCGGTGACGGACACTTTTGCGGCATCCGCGCCGACGGCTCGCTGTATTGCTGGGGTGCCAACGGGTACGGCGAAGTCGGCGACGGCACGAGCCTCGGCAAGACGACGCCGTACCCCGTGAAAACGACCGAGACGTGGCAAGACGTCGGCGTCGACACGGAGCACACGTGCGCCATATCGACGGACGGCGGCGCGTATTGTTGGGGCGCGAACGGCGTCGGTGATCTCGGTGACGCGGGAGAGAGCGGGCAAGGGTTACCGGTGCGCGTTTCCGGCAGCCAGAGCGCTTGGCGGAGCATCAGCGTGATGGACCGCCACAGCTGCGCGCTGACCGGCGGCGGAGAACTCTATTGTTGGGGCGACATGACCGTCTTCGACGGCGATCTCGACCGAGTGCCGGTGCGCTTCGGGAACGACTCGAACTGGGTCCAGGTGAGCGTCGGCTCGCTCGACGGGTGCGGCGTCAAGACGGACGCGTCGCTCTATTGTTGGGGCGCGAGCGACTACGGTGCCGTCGGCGACGGTTCGGGGCAGGATCAGAAGCAGCCCGTGCGGGTCGGCGCCGAACGAGGCTGGCGGAGCGTGTCGGTCGCGCTCTTTCAGACGGTCGCTCTGGCGCTCGACGGCACCCTGTATCAATGGGGCGAGCCGTTCGACGAATCGGACACGACGCTCGGCACGACGCCGACGAGCGTCGGCACGGACACGGATTGGGCGGATCTCGCCGCGAGCGAAAGCCACGCGTGCGCCGTGAAGACGTCCGGCGCGCTTTACTGCTGGGGCCGCAACGAGGCGAGCGAGCTCGGTCTCGGCACGACCGATTACGTGCCGAAGCCGGTTCGCGTCGGCACGGACGGCGACTGGCAGAGCGTCTCCCCGGGGCTTGCTTATACGTGCGCGATCAAGACGACGGGCGGCCTTTATTGTTGGGGAGCGAACGACCATAACCAGCTCGGCGACGGCACGGACATGCCTTCGCCCGAGCCGCTTCACATCGGCACCGACTCCGATTGGGCGCGCGTGCAGGCCGGCGATGAGTCCACGTGCGCGCTGAAGACGAGCGGCGCGCTCTATTGCTGGGGCAACGACTACGCGGGCCAGCTCGGCGACGGCGACGGGTGGAAGGCGGCGCCGACCCTCGTCGTCGCGGCGCCGTGAGCCCCGAGCAGGGTGTTCACTTCACGTAGTTGGTCGGCGGGAAATCGAAGCCCCAGGGGTTATCGGGGTTCGTGAGCGAGCTCTGCAATTGTGGCGCCGGCGCCGAGCGCCCGGTGAACGCGCGCGGTACGCCACGGCCGCGGCCGCCGAAGCGCGCGTACGGCGAGAGCGAGAGGAGCTGCATGTACTCGAGCATCGCGAGCTCCTGCTGCATCTGCACGACTTGACCCTGGTAGACGTTGTTTTGGACGTTCCCGAGGTACACGTTGTTTTGGACGTCGCCGAGGTAGACGTTTTGCGGCTGCCCCACGTCGCGAGCCGCGAAGCGTTCGGCGGCTTCGGGCGGCAACGCGAGCGGCGCTTCCGGCGCGACTTCGGGAGCCTCGGCGAGCGGCGCTTCCGGCTCGGGTGCCGGCTCGCGCGGCGCGGCCCGCGGCGGCGCGACCGGAGGGGCTGGCTGCGCGGCTGGTTCGTCGCGGGTCGCGACCTCGCGCGGCGGAGCTTCGGCGGCGGCCGTGCTCGCCGGTGCCGTGGCGGGCGCGCTCGCGGGCGGCGGAACGGCGAGCCCTTGACGGTATTCGGTTTCGAGCCGGTTCAGCACGTCCGCGACGGACGCACCTTGGTCCGCGACCGGGTCGGACTCCTCGCTCGGCTTCGCGGTCGCGTTCGTGGGATCGGCGTTCGGTGCGGTCGGCTTGTGCTCGCTCCGCGCGAGGGGCTTCGCTTCCGCCGGCGGCGCCTCGGGCTCGTCGCCGTCGTCCGTGGTGTCGGCACGCGGCGTGGCGCGCGGTTCGGTGCTCCGGTGGAGCGCGCTCCGTGCGGGCGCGTGCGCGCCGAACTCCGACTCGGCTCGCCACACGCCGAGCAGCAGTGCCCCGCTCAGACAGCCGCCCGCAAAGGCCCAGAGCAGGGGCAAGCGGTCCGTCACCATCGCCCCGAGCCTAGCACCTCGCCGTGAGGGGCACATCCGGCAGCCGAAAAACGCTAGTTGCGCGTTCGTTCGCGGCGCCGGGCGATGAGGCCGAGCGCTCCGGCGATCAGGGCGGCGAGCGCACCGAGCGGCGCGCCGTCACTCCCCGCGGCGCGACAGCCGCAGCTCGCGTCGCTCGAGCTCGTGGCGCCGCCGGTCGCTGCCGCGACTCCCGCAGCGCCCCCCGCCGCCTTGCCCGCCGAAGGCGAGCTCGTTCCGCCCGCGCTCGCCTTCGCGCCGCCGTTCGCTCCGCCCGCGCCGCTCACGACCGTTCCGGCTCCGTCGCTCGAGGTGCCGCCCGGGTTCGTCGCGCCGCCGAGCGCGTTCGCTCCGCCGTTCGAGCGACCGGCGCCGCTCGCTCGTCCGCCGGTCGTCGCGCCGCCTCTGCTCGTCGCCGTTCCCGCTCCACCGCCGCGGGCGCCGCCGACACCGCCGCCGCCCGAGCTCGTCGCGCCGCTCGCGCCCGCGCTCTGTCCGCCCGCGCCGGCGCCGCCGAGGCCGCCGAGCCCCGCGCTCGCTCCGCCCATGCCGCCGCTCGCGACCGTGCTCTGGTCGAGGCCGAAGAAGCGAACGACGTCGCCCCAGAGGCCGCGCCCGGCAAGATCGTGATCCACGTTCGACGGGCCGCTGTTCGCCTCGACCACGACCGTGCCGCTCGTGTCCGCGTACGACGTGCGCGCCCAGGTATCCATGGCGCCGGGCGGCTTCACGCTCGTCATCGTGGCGTCGGCGCTGGTGACGCCGAACACGTTCGTCCACTGCTCCACCTCGAACGGGTACGTCTGCGAGTACGTGAGCGTGGTGTCGCCCATGCCGTGCCAAATCTGCACGCGCGGTCGCGTTCCGGTGAAGCCCTTGTCGGCGTTGCGCACGATGTCGCCCCAGCCCTGGGCCGTCGTCGGCATGCCGTTGCCCGAGGTCGACCACGCGTAGCTGTTCCCGCCCGTCCACGCGCCCGCGGGCACGCCCGCGAGCGAAGAGCCCGCCGCGAACACGTCCGGGTACGCGGCGAGGAGCGCTTGCGTCATGCACGCACCCGAAGACGCGCCGACGACGTAGACGCGGGTCGCGTCGGCCGTCTTGTGCGTGACCACGTAGCTCACCATCGCGGCGATGTTCGCGCGCTCGCCGGAGCGCGCCGGCGTCGCATCGAAGCAATTGCCGCCCGCGGTCGGCGCGATGAGCGCGAAGCCGTATTGGTCCGCGTAGCTCTGTAGCCACGCGTGCACGGCGGCGGCGTTGCCGCCGCAATAGTGCAAAACGACCACGATGGGCGGCGTCGGAGCCGGCATCTTCGGGACGTAAAGGTCCATGGCCGTGTTCGCGCCGTAGCTCACGCTGCACTGCCAGCCGGCGTCGCAAGCCTGGGCACGGGCGGCGACCGGCACGAGGAGCGCCGCCGCCAGGGAAGCGAGCGCGGGTCCCGCGAATCGGAGCCGATTCGACATGCTGGTCTCGATCGTCCGTACCAGAGAGCTGGTAACCCAGCAAACGCGTGGCAGGCGGTCGCGCCGCGAGCGCGACGTTCGAGCTCGGGCCTGGACCACTCTGTGATCCTCGCTCCTCACATGTGCGCGCGTGAGCCGTTTTCCTTGCAGGCGCGCACGCTGTAGGGCGTGAAACCGTGCGGCGGAGAGCGGCGGAACGTGTCAGGTTCTTCCGTTGGGATGCAAACCTCGCGTTCGCCCGTCATCGGCGTGCTCACCCCGTTCACTGGTGGTTTCTATTACGGCGCGGCGATGGCCGGCATCGAGCGCGTCGCGGCCACGCGCGGCGCCACGGTCGTCGCGCTCCAGACCACCGGCCTCGATCTCGCGTCGCGCGAAGCGTCCGACGATCAGTATCTCGGGCTCGACGCGGTCGACGGCTGGCTCGCCGTGAACCAATTCGAGGCGCCCGCGTTCACCGCGCGCATCCGCGCGAAGAACGTCCCGCTCGTCTACGTGAACAGCCGCCCCGAAACGGACGGCGGCTCGAGCGTCCTGCCCGACAATCACACGAGCATGCGCGCGGCGGTGCGCCACCTCATCGAGCACGGCCATCGCCGCATCGCGTTCGCCGGTTTTCTCGGACAAGCCGATTTGCGCGAGCGTCACGACGCGTACCTCGCGGCGCTCGCGGAAGCGGGGCTGCCGATCGACCCCGAGCTCCTGTTCGAGAGCCCCGCGAACTTCGAGCTCGAAGGCGAGGCGATCGGCGAACGGTTGCTCGCCGCCGGCGTCCCGTGCACCGCGATCGTCGCCGGCACCGATCGGCTCGCGCTCGGCATCCTCGACGCGCTCCGCAAGGCGGGCGTCACGGTGCCGCGAGACCTCGCGCTCGTCGGGTTCGACGACATCGAAAAGGCCCAGCTCGTCGATCCGCCGCTCACGACGGTGCGCCAGAATTTCGGTCTCGTCACCGCGACGGCGACCAAGCTCCTGCTCGATCACCTCTTGAACGGCGAGCCGTTGCCGTCACTCGTGCGCGTGCCGACCGCGTTCGTCGCGCGCCAGTCGTGCGGTTGTCGCGCGAGTTATTCGGTGGCTCCGCCCGCCGTGCCGTCGAGTCCGGACGCCGCCGAAGCGGAGCTCACCCGCGCGCTGCTCGCCGCCGCGACGCGGGGGACCGTCGCCGACGGCGCCGACGCGTGGCCGAGCGCGCGCACCATCGCGGCGCTGCTCGGCCGCGTGCAGCGGGGCGAGACGAGCCTCGACGATCAGGATCTGAACCCGCTCTGGAGCGATTTTCTCGAGGGCCACCGCGACGCGGCCAGCATCGATCACGTGCTCACGGTGCTCGAGGGCAACGTCCGGCGCTGGCCCGCCGACGAGCTCGCCGAGCGGGCGCTCGCGAGCGCGCTCCGGCAGCTCCGCGTCGCGCTCATTCGCAACTGGCGCCGGCTCGAAATCGAGCGTAACCGCTTCTACGAGTCGGTCGCCGAGGCGAACGCGAAGATCAACCACGCACTCGCCACCTGGCGCCCCGCCGACGGGATGGACCTGTCCTGGCTGCGCTTCACGCGCGCTTCCTACGCGTGCCTCGGCGTGTGGGTGGAGACGAGCGGCGGCGCGCGGACGCTGCGCGTCGTGGGCGAATACTCGGACGACGCGCCCGCGGAGCGCTTGCGCGGCTCGAGTCACGTGCCGGCGCATTTTCCGCCGCGCGCCATCGCCGAGCTCACGGGCGACGCCGGCAAGCGCCACGTGCTCACGATGGTGCCGGTGAAGAGCGGCCATCGCGATCGGGGCGTGCTCGCGATCGCCGCGCCGATCGAGATCGAGCTGCTCGATCGCGTCGGTAACGCCGGGGACTGGGCGAGCCAGGTCGGCGCGGCGCTCGAGCGCGCCGAAATCGATCAGGAGCTGCGCCGCAACGCCTTCCACGACGCGCTCACCGGTTTGCCGAATCGCGCGTTCTTGATGCAGCGGCTCGAGGAGCTCACGCTCGACCGTTCGGCGAGCTTCGCGGTCCTGTTCCTCGATTTGGACGACTTCAAGCAAATCAACGACAGCAAGGGTCATTTCGCCGGCGACCAGCTGCTCGTCGAAATCGCGGGGCGGCTCGGGCGCGCGGTCGGCGAGGCGGGCGTGGTCGCGCGTCTCGGCGGCGACGAGTTCGGCGTGGTCCTGCCGCACACCGAGAGTCAGCGCGACGTGCTCACCCTCGTGCGCTCGATTCAAGCGGTGCTCGGCGCGCCCTTCCTGCTCGACGGCGACGTCGTGTTCACCTCGTGCAGCATCGGCGCGGTGTTCCGCGGCCACGAGAGCGACTCGCCCGCGGCGCTCCTGCGCGACGCCGACACCGCGATGTATCGCGCGAAGCTCCAGGGTCGCGGCGGTTACGAGGTGTTCCACCACGGCATGCACGCCCAGGCCGTCGAGCGGTTGAGACTCGACGGTCGCCTGCGACAGGCGCTCGAGCACGGTGAATTCGCGCTCGTGTATCAGCCGATCGTCTCGCTCGCGACGGGCCGGCCCGTGAGCGCCGAGGCGCTGATCCGCTGGCACCATCCGGAGCAGGGCTTCCTCTCGCCCGCGCGCTTCTTGTCCGTCGCCGAGGACGTCGGGCTCTCGATCCCGATCGGTCAGTGGGCGCTCGAGACGGCGTGTCGCGCGGCCAAGAGCTGGTATCGCGACGACGGGCCGCCCGTCTACGTGAGCGTGAACGTGGCTGCCGAGCACCTCTTGAGCCCCGGGTTCGTCGAATTCATCGAGAACGTGCTCGTGAAAAACGACCTGCCGCCGCAAGCGCTCGGCCTCGAGCTCGTCGAGCGCAGTCTCGCGCAGGAGCGCGAGCTCACCATCCGCGTCCTCGGCCGCCTGCTCGATCTCGGCGTGCGCGTCGCGGTCGACGATTTTGGCACCGGGTATTCGTCGCTGAGCTATCTCAAGGACTTTCCGGTCAGCGTCTTGAAGATCGACCGGAGCTTCGTGCAGGGTCTCTCGACCGACACGCGCGACGCCGCCATCGTGCAGGCGATCGTCACCATGGCTCGCGGCCTCGGCCTCGGCGTCGTCGCCGAGGGCGTCGAGAACGACGAGCAACTCCAGGCGCTCCTCGCCAAAGGTTGCGACTCCGTGCAAGGGTATCTCTTCAGTCGCCCGCTCGACGCCGAGGCGTGCCGCGTTTTCCTGCGCCAAGAGCGCTCGCTGCTCGCGCAAAAGAGCCCGAGCGAGCGTGAAACGATGCCGCCGCTCCGCCGCGTGAAGTGACCGCGGAGGCGGCCGTCACAAGCCCGGAAGCGGCCCGCTCGAATTCGCGTAGAGCGGCTGCCGGCCGAAGTCGTCCGTATCGACACCGAAGGCCTGCACGATCGAGACCAGCAGCTGATTGTTCGGCTGAGTCAGGTAGTCGTCGCCCGTCTTGTCGCAATCCGTTCCGAGCGGGCAATCGGTGCGGAACTTGATGCGCCGGCCCATTTGGATTTTGCCGTTCGCGCCGCCCGCGAGCACGGTCGGGACGTCGCGCGTGTCGTGGGCGGCCGGGTTGCCCATGTCGCTCGACGCGACAATGAGCGTGCTGTCGAGGATGCCGCCCTCGTCGAGGCGCTGCATGAGGCGCGCCACCTTGCCGTAAATGTAGCGGTTGAATTTGGCGAGCAGCTGCCACGTCGCCGGATCGCCGCCGTTGCCGACCGGGCGCCCTTCGTAGCCGAGCGCCGACGCCGAGTACGTGTGCGCCATGCCGCCGTGGTTGTCCTCGGGCAAGCCGAGCGGGTTGTTCGCGTAAGAGAGGTCGCCGAGACAGAGCGTGGCGAAACGCGTGATGTCGCAACCCATCGCGAGGCCCAAGAGATCGATGTGCGCGTCGGTGATGGCGTCGAAGTACGGCTCGCCGCCGTTGTAGCGTTCGAGCTCCGGAAACGCACTCGGTCGCGCCGGCGGCGTGCAGCTGCTCGGGGTGCCGAGCGCTTGCACCTTCTTCTCGAGCGAGCGGAGCGCGTCGAGGTGCTGGTCGAGCTTTTGCGTCTCGAACGGGCCGACGCGCGCGCGCAGGCGCTGGACGTCACCGCGCACGAAATCGATCAAGCTCAAGCCGAGTTGTTGTTGCCGAGCCGCCGCTGCTTGAGCCGCGGGGTCGCTGCCGACGACCGCCTGCTTGAACAGGAAGTCGAAAGCGAGGCCCGGATCGATGATCTTGGAGATGGGCACGCCGCCCGTGCCGAACGACAGCGTTTCCCGCCCCGAAAGCTCCTTGTTGCCGACGGCGAGCGCCACGCTCGTCACGAGCGTCGGATCGCCGAGATTGTTCTCGACCGCGAGGAACTGATCGACGGAGCTGTTCTCGGGGATCCCGCCCGTGCCGCCGACGATGCGGCTGCCGGTGAGGATGGTGCCGGCCGAATTGTGCCCGTTCGTGTCGGAGAGGAGATCGAGTCCCTCGATCGCGACGATGCGATCCTTGTAGCTCTTGCCGTACGTCGCGGCGTCGTCGAACGGCTGGAGCGGGCAGTCCGCGTAGCCGAGGTCGAAGTTCGTCTCGCTGTCGCTGTCGCGCATCGTGAAGAGCTCGGCCGCGATGCCGTGCGGGTGATAGACGCCGATGAAGCGCTGCGGCAGCGCCTCGCCCGCGTCCTGCGCGTACGACGTTTCCACCAGGCGCAAGAACGGCAGCGCCGCGACGCCGGCTCCCATGCCGCGCAAGAAGTGACGCCGAGTGCGCTTTCCGATCATGGGTTGTTCCTCACGCCGAACGTCGCGCCCTTCACGTACGCAATCAGCGTCTCGACGATGTTGCCCTGCGCCGCGGCCGGGATCGTGTGCCAGTAACTGACGAACTGCGGCTCGCCGGGCGTGGCCGCCGAATCGCCGGTGGCGGCGCTCGCGCGGTAGACGTAGCGGGCCATGCACTCGCGCACCGTCGGGCTCGCCGCGAGCGCGGTCGCGAGCGCGTTGCTGTCCGCGTAGGGTCCGTCGTAGTCGGCCTTGTCCGTCACGACCACGCTGCTGTCGACGTCCTGGCCGTTCTCGGTCGCGCGATACGCACCCATGCCGTCGAAGTGCTCGAACGAGAACCCGAAGGGATCGATGATGTCGTGACAGCCGGCGCAAATCGGATCGACGACGTGCGCGTCGAAGCGCTCGCGCGTCGTCATGGTCGGATCGGGAGCGGGCGGGACGACGGAGATGTCGAACGACGCCGGCGAGTCGAGCGGCAAACACACGACGCGGCGCGCGACGGCGACTCCGCGAAACACCGGGTGGCTCTCGTGCGCGTTCGCGTACGTGGCGAGGAACGCCGCCTGATTCAGAATGCCCACGCGATCGGTGATGAGCGTCGTGCCCGGAACCGGGCCGCTCCCGGCCGTCTGATAGAGGTCGAGCGGTCCGGTGTTCACCGTCCAGTTCGCGCCGAAGAGCTCGGACACGTTGCCCGTCGATTGGAACGCGACCGCGCGCACGAAGTCCGAGCTTTCCGCGACGATGGCGGGCTTTTCGTCGGCGAAGCTCGGATAAATCAGCGAATCCTTGGCGCTGTCGACGATGCCGTCCACGCCGAGCCACTCGCGCACGAAGCGCACGACGGTGTCCTGTGCGGCGGGGTCCGAGGCGAACAAGCGCCGTGCCTCGGCCTCGCGCTCGTCGGGATCCGCGAGCGCGCCGGACACGGCTTTCGCGAGGAGCTCGTCGTCCGGCGGCGCGGACGTGAGCAGGTACGAGAGCGTCGACGCGAGCTCGTAGTTCGTGAGGTTGACGGGGCCTTCGCCCGCCGTCCCGTCGCCGAGCTCGGTGAGGTAGAGGAAGCCGGCCGACTGGAGCAGCCCGCGCGTGACGTGTCCGATCCCGTCGAGGTACGACGCGCCGTCGGCTCCGACGTTGTAGAGCGTGAGCAACGCGCTCACTTCGTCGTCGACGAGCGGGCGGCGGTACATCTTGGCGCCGAACGTCGTGATGAAGGTTTGGGCGCACGTCGTCGGGTCGTCGGTATCCGAACAGGGCGCGAGCTTCGCGAGCGTGCCGTTCGCCGTCGCTTCGGTGACGAGCGCGTCGGCCGCGTCCGAGAGCCGTTCGACGATGAGCGCGTCGACGCGCTGGGCGTCGTTCACGGTGAAGCCGTCCTGGCGCAAATCGGGCGGAAAATCCGGGCCGGACGCCGGAGCCTGCGTCGTGCCGAGCAGCGCCTGAACCGAGCCGTCGTACTCCGCGCTCGCGAGCCGGCGAATGCGCGCCGGCAGGAGCTCGGCGCCGGGATCGTCGTCGCCGCCCGCGCCGAGCTGTCCGGCGACCGCGCCGCCGCCCGACGTTATGCCGCCGGTGTTCGGCGAGCCGCCGGTGTTCGGCATGCCGCCGAGCCCGGCGCCGCCGGCACCGCCCGTTCCCGTCGCGGCAGCGCGTGAGCTCGCCGAGCGGTGCTCGCTCGAACACGCCGCCACGGCGGCCACGCCGAACGCGAGCGTGGCCGCAACGAACTTTCGCGCGGGGAAGGCGAACGTTTCCGTGCGCTACCTCGAGTGCCGGCTCAGCCGGCGGCAATCACATGGAGGCGAACGGGTCCCAACAGAGCGAGCCGGTCAACGTCGGCGTGTCCCAGCTGATCCAATCCGACTCCGTGTACGTCTTGATCGTGCTGTTCGTGTCGTTCAGCACGTCCTTCGCCGCCGTGGTGGCGCCGGCTTGCTTCAGCAGGAACCGGTTGATGAAGGCCGTGAGGTCCGCCTGCTGGTTGCTCGGGAAGCTGCAGTGCGTGTGGTTCGGAGCCACCGACACTTCGCAACGGTCGGCGATGCCGAGCGCCTGGTACACCTTCTTGCCGAGCACGCCGCCGGCGTAGGTGGCGAGCGGTCCGAGCCAGTCGATGTCGTTGTCGATGATGAGGCACGCGCGGGGCGCGCAGAGCGCGACGAGGAAGTGCTGGTCGGCGATCAGCATGTCGACCGGCGCGTTCGTCTTCGACTTCCCGGAGAAGAGGTCGTGGAAGTCCTTGCCCTGCCAGTTTTGCTCGCCGACGATCTCGGTCGCTTCCTGGATGTTCTGGCCCTTCGCGGCCTCGGCCGAGGACACGCGCCAGAGCGCGGCGCCGCCCGAGCCCGCTTCTTCCGGAGCGACGAGCACGAAGCGCTCGTCGAACGCGCCCATCGCGAACGCGCCCTTGCCGGCGAAGGAGCAGCCCGTCGCGGCGAGCGCGTGCGGGTCGATGCCGGTCTGATCGGCGCCCAACTGCTCGAGCGCGTCGATGATGCGGCTCGCGCCCCACGCCCAGCAGATGTCGGAGCCCGACTTCGCGGCGGTGTTGCCGTAGAGCGTGGTGACGAGGCCCGTGGTCGGCCACATCTTGTTTTCCTGGGCGATCGAGTGCTCGTCGAAGTCGATGGTGGCCACGGTGCTCGGGAAGGGGTTACCCGACGAAGCACAGCGGATCACGGCCGGCGACGGCTTCGTCCCGCCGCCCTTGATCGTGAACGTGAACGAACCCGACTTCGAACCGACCGTGCAGTTGACCGTGACGGTCCCGCCGCTCAAGGTCGCCGTGAGCTTGTCCGGCGGCGGCATCTTCGGGCCGTAGACGGCGGCCTGAAGCATGGCGCTGAGATCCGCACGGAGCCGCTCCCAATCCGCCATGGAGCTGATGCGCGTGCCGTCGATGAACTTGAACGGATCGGGCACCATCTTCTGCGACGGCCCCATCGTTCCGGCGGGAAGCGTCGCCACGGGCGTGTAGTTCGCTTCCTTCCAGCCGGTGCAGCCGCCAGCGCCCGTGCCACCCGAGCCGCCGCTGCTGGTGCCGCCCATGCCCGCGCCCGGCGAGGTGCCACCCGTTGCCGGGCTGCCGCCGCCGGGTGAAGTGCCGCCCGTCGCGGGTGCGCCGCCCGCGCTCGTGCCCGAGCCGGCCTGACCCGAGCCCCCGGTGCCGGGATGGCCCGCCGCGCTGCCGGCGCTGCCACCGCTGCCGCCCGTGGTCATGCCCGAGCCACCCGTGGTGCCGCCGGTCGTGCCACCCGTGCCGCCCGTGGTGCCGCCGGTCGCGCCGGTGCCGCCGCCCGTGCCGCCCGTGGTGCCGCCCGTGCCGGTGCCGCCTTTTCCGGCCGCCGCGCCCGAGCCACCGGCGCTGGGACCGGTTCCGCCGGTGTTGTCGCCACCGGGAGCGCTCGTCGAGCATGCGGCAGCGAGGCCGACCGCGCCCAGCGCGCCGAGTTGCAAGAATTCGCGCCGTGACCCGGCGCTGCCCTCGACCCCTTCGTCTGCAGAGTCGAACTCGGACTGAGCGGGCACAGATTCGCGTGGCTGACGGACCATGTTTTTAGTCTCCCGTACGTGGATTACCGTTACCCATGCCCATCGGCGCTGGGACGGATCACGTTCACACACATGTAGTTTACGCGATTGCATAATCGACACCACGGGCGCGCCAATTATGATCTTCGAATGATCGCTGTTTAGGCCTAAAAAATAGCGCTTTCAGCCTCAGCTCCGCCGCGCCTATCATTTTTGGTTCATTCGACTTGGCTCGCATTTTTGGCTCGCTCGCATTTTCTTCTGGCACCGCCGCGAGCTCTACAATCGAGTTCGGACGCAACATCATTATCGACTGACAGGCGAATAGTTCAGCATGTCTGTTTGCCTGGGCAGAACGCGGACGATCGGGTCGCGGCGCCGCCGACGAAGCCTCGTCAATCGTGCAGGCGTGTCCTTTCTCGCCAGTAACGGGCGGCCGGCCGCCGTGACGCCGATGTCGGATAAGGGGCGACGGCGGAATACCGGCTTTCGCATTGGCGTTCGTGAAACGGCCGATGGCCGGCGTCGATCAAATCCTGCACGCGATCGTCCAACAGGGCGCGGACGAAGTGCGCTTCGTGAGCGAGCAGGCGCCGCTCGTGTTCGCCCGCGGCTCGCCGCGCCGCTTCACCATGTCACCGACGCCGGAAGCGGTGTTGCGGCAGCTCTTGAGCCAAGTGCTCACGGCCGAGCGGGTCGCGGAGCTCGAGCGCACCGGCCGCGTGACGTTCGAATACCAGGCCGGGGCCGTGGGGCGCTTCGGCGTGGTGCTCGGGCGCGGTCCGAGCGGGCTCGAGGCGACGTTCGTGGCGGGCGGCAGCGTTCCGGCGCGCGCGAACGACGCGCCGACGCCGGGAGCCGCCCCCGCCGCCGCGTTCCCGGCTGCTCCTTCCCCCGTGCCCGCGCCGGGCCCGGCGTTCGAACGGCACGCCGCGTCCGAGTCGGGCGCCGAGGGCGCTCGCGCCGAGCGAACACCCCTCGGAGTGACCGCCGAGCTCGTGACGCTCGTCGAGCGCGCGGTCGCGGCGCGTGCGAGCGACGTGCACCTCGCCGACGGCGAGCCCCCGTACCTGCGCGTCGACGGCCAGCTCCAGCGCGCCGCGGCGGCGGCCGGCCTCGATCCGTACCTCGTGCTCGAGGCGCGAGCGCGGGCGGAGACGCTCGGCGGGCGAGCGCTCGACCTCGCGCTCGAGCTCCCGAACCACGAGCGGCTGCGCGTGAGCGTCTACCGGACGCAGACCGGGCTCGCCGCGGCCCTCCGCATCTTGCCGCGGAGCGCGCCCGAGCTCGACGAGCTCAACTTACCGCTCGCGCTCGACGACCTCGCGAGCATTCCGCACGGTCTCGTCCTCTTCGCGGGCGCCACCGGTTCCGGCAAATCGACGACCATGGCCGCGCTCTGCCGGCGCGCGCTCGAGCGCCGCTCCGTGCTGCTCGTCACGCTCGAGGATCCGATCGAGTTCGCGCTGCCGTCGTCGCCGCGCTCGCTCGCGCGGCAGCGCCAGGTGGGTCGTGACGTGCCGGACTTCACGACGGGGTTGCGCGACGCGCTCCGCAGCGACCCCGACGTGATCATGGTCGGCGAGCTCCGCGACGCGGAGACGATTCGTCTCGCGCTCACCGCGGCCGAAACGGGTCACCTCGTGTTCGCGTCGCTGCACAGCGGTTCGGCGGCGGGCGCGCTCGAGCGCGTGGTCGACGCGTACCCTTCCGATCAGCGCCCTCAAATCCGGACGCAGCTCGCCGACGCGCTCCGCGCCGTGGTCGTGCAGCGGTTGCTACCGCGGGCGCGGGGGGCCGGCCGCGTGCCCGCGCTCGAGGTGCTGCGCGTGACTCACGCCGTCGCGAACAACGTGCGTGAAGGCAAGACCGCGCAGATTGGCAGCTTGCTCCAGGGTGGCAGTCGCGACGGCATGCTGAGCCTCGAGCGCTCGCTCGCCGATCTCGTGCGCGCGGGCACCATCACGCTCGAGAGCGCTCGCGCCTCGGCGAACGAGCTCGACTCGCTGGCGATGTACCTCACGAAGTGAGGTTCGGGCGAGCCGCCGGCTCAGTGCCCGATCGCGAGCCAAGACACGTCTACGGCCCAAAGCTGGGTGTTGAGCCACGTCTCGACCACGACGCTGAAGCCCGTTCTCGTGATGTCCTCGGCGCGGACGCGCAAGCGCAGGTTGTCGTCTTTGCTCGCGTCCAGGCCGGCGACGCCGACGTGAACGAGGGGCGGCGCCGAAAACGCGTGCTCGAACATGACCGCGTGGCGAAAGGTTCGCGTCCCGCTGCCGTCGAGGAGAGTCCAGCCGTCGAGCAACGAGCCGAGCGAGACGACGGCGGAAAGCATGGAGAGAGGCGAGAGGATCGACATGCGGCGACCCTACTCGGCCCGTTGTTTCGGCTTCCGTCCGGGGCCGTCGGCCTCGCGGCCGCGCCGGATTTGTCGCTCGAGTCTGCGGCGTAACCCGCCGGACACGGGCTCCGAAGCATTCTCGCTCGCCCCTCTCGGCGTCAGGTGCAAGATTGCCGGCCCGGAACGCGAGCCATGTCCGAAAAGCCTACCATCATTTACACGAAGACCGACGAAGCTCCCGCGCTAGCCACGTATTCGCTCCTGCCGATCGTGCAGGCCTTCACGAAGCACGCGGGCATCGACGTGGTGAGCCGCGACATCTCGCTCGCGGGGCGCATTCTCGCGGCGTTCTCGGACAAGCTGCCGGCCGCGCAGCGCCAAAGCGACGCGCTCGCCGAGCTCGGCGCGCTCACGCTGAAGCCCGACGCGAACATCATCAAACTGCCGAACATCAGCGCTTCGGTGCCGCAGCTCAAGGAAGCGATCGCCGAGCTCGACGAGCACGGCTTCGCGCTGCCCGCGTACGCCGACGCGCCGGCGACCGACGCCGAGAAGGACGCGAAGGCGCGCTACGACAAGGTGAAGGGCTCCGCGGTGAACCCGGTGCTGCGCGAGGGCAACTCCGATCGGCGCGCGCCGAAGGCGGTGAAGGATTACGCGAAAAAGCACCCGCATTCGATGGGCAAGTGGAGCGGCGACTCGAAGACCAACGTCGCGACGATGGGTGAAGACGACTTCTTCTCGAACGAGAAGTCGGTGACCGTGCCCGCGGCGACGGACGTGAAGATCGAGTTTACGGGCGCCGACGGGTCCGTGAAGGTGCTCAAGGAGAAGACGAGCCTCCAGGCCGGCGAAATCATCGACGCGACGCTCATGCGCAAGCGGGCGCTCGTCGCGTTTTACGCCGCGCAGATCGAGCGGGCGAAGCGCGAAGGGCTGCTCTTTTCGCTGCACCTGAAGGCGACCATGATGAAGGTGTCCGACCCGGTCATCTTCGGTCACGCCGTGCGCGTGTTCTTCAAGGACTTGCTCGCGAAGCACGCGGCGACCTTCACGCGCCTCGGCGTCGATTTGAACAACGGCTTCGGCGATCTGGTCGAAAAGATCAAGACGTTGCCGGACGCCGAGAAGGCCGCGATCGAAGCCGACATTCGCGCCGCCTACGCCGCGGGCCCCGGGCTTTCGTACGTGAATTCGGACCAGGGCATCACGAACCTGCACGTGCCGAGCGACGTCATCGTCGACGCGTCCATGCCCGCGATGATCCGCGCGGGCGGCAAGGTGTACGACGCCGAGGGCAAGCTCGGCGACACGCTCGCGGTGATTCCGGATTCGAGCTACGCGGGCGTGTATCAAGCGACCATCGACTTTTGCCGCACGCACGGCGCGTTCGATCCGAGGACGATGGGCTCGGTGCCGAACGTCGGTTTGATGGCGCAAGCGGCCGAAGAGTACGGCTCGCACAACAAGACGTTCATCCTGCCGGGCGCGGGCGTGGTCCGCGTGATCGACGCGGGCGGCAAGGTGCTGCTCGAGCACCAGGTGGAAGAGGGCGACATCTGGCGCGCTTGCCAGACGAAGGACGCGCCCGTTCAGGATTGGGTGAAGCTCGCCGTCAACCGCGCGCGACTGAGCGGCACGCCGGCCGTGTTTTGGCTCGACGAGCGGCGCGCCCACGACGCGCAAATCCTCGCTAAGATCGCCAAATACCTGCCTCAGCACGACACGCGGGGTCTCGACATTCGCACGCTCGCGCCGGCCGAAGCCGCCCGCGTGAGCCTCGAACGCATGAAGGAAGGCAAGGACACGATTTCGGTGACGGGCAACGTGCTCCGCGATTACCTGACGGATCTCTTTCCGATCCTCGAAGTCGGCACGAGCGCGAAGATGCTCTCGATCGTACCGCTCATGAACGGCGGCGGTTTGTTCGAGACGGGCGCGGGCGGCTCGGCTCCGAAGCACGTCGAGCAGTTCCTCGCGGAGAATTATCTGCGCTGGGATTCGCTCGGTGAGTTTTTCGCGCTCGCCGCGTCGCTCGAGCACTTGAGCATCGTGTGGAAGCACGACAAGGCGAAGGTGCTCGCCGACACGCTCGATCAAGCGAACGGCAAGTTCCTCGAGAACGACAAGGGGCCGTCCCGCAAGGTGGGCGGCATCGACAACCGCGGCAGTCACTTCTTCCTCGCGCTCTACTGGGCCGAGGCGCTCGCCGCGCAGGACAAGGACGCCGAGCTCAAGCGCGTCTTTTTGCCCGTCGCCGCGAAGCTCCGCGCCGCGGAAGAAACCATCGTGCGCGAGCTCCTCGCGGTGCAGGGCAAGAGCATCGACGTGGGCGGCTACTACCAGCCCGACGACGCAAAAGCCTCCGCCGCCATGCGCCCGAGCCAGACCCTGAACGAGATCATCGCAAGTCTGTGAAGCTCGGCGCTGGTTCGTGACCGGCGCGGCCGGATCGCCCTCAACAATCTTGATCAGAACAGATCACGATCGTCCACCGAGACCCGACCCCACGACAAACCGGCGAGCCCGGCGCATTGTTCGCGTGGGTCGTCCTGGACGCCATGGCGTCTAGGCCGCGCCCACACAAAACAAAAAACAATCTTGATCAGAACAGATCACGATCGTCCACCGAGACCCGACCCCGCGACAAACCGGCGAGCCCGGCGCATTGTTCGCGTGGGTCGTCCTGGACGCCACGGCGTCTAGGCCGCGCCCACACAAAACAAAATCAATAATGCGGCGGCTTTTCATTCGGCATCTCGCGGCCGCCGAGCTCGCTGCGGATCGTGCGTTCGGCGGCGGCTAAGCGCTTCTCGAGCTCGTCCGCACGGCGGTGGAGCGAGACGACGACGTCGTTCAGCTCCGCGATGAGCTTGTCCTGATAGGCGACTTTCTCCTCGAGCCGGAGGAGGCGTTCGGGGTCGGGGTGCTCGTCGGCTTCGCACATGACGTTCGGGGCGACTCAGCACGCCTCGACGCAGCGGAGCCGGCCAAGAGCCGTGGTCGCGATCATGCCGCGAGCATACTCGCGCCACGCCTTCGAGCGGAAGGCTCGGATCGCTCCGGCGTGGCGCGAGCGGCCCCGGTGCGAGAATCAGGTGCTCGCGGTCGCGCCCGTCGAGCTCTGGCCGTTCAGCGCGGCGTCGAGCTCGCCGAAGATGCTCTCGACGACCGAGTGCACGCTGTCCGAGGAATCGCTCGAGCTCGAGGAGCTCGTCGAGCTGCCGACCCCACCGCCGCCGCCGCCGTGGTGGTGGTGGTGACCGCCGTGATGCACGCCCTGCGCGCCGCCCGCCTGGCCGCCGCCCGCCGGCCCACGGAGCTCGGAGATGTCGCCGCCGTTGGCGATGTCGCTCAGCTTGTTCGAGAGGTTCGTGAGGAACTGCGCTTGCGGTCCCGTGACCTGCGCCGCCTCGGCCTTGAGCTTCGAGGCCATGTCGGACACGACGGACTGAAACTTCGTCGGATCGTCCGCCTTGAGCGCGGCGAGCTTGCTCATGAGCTTGCTCGGGCCCGACATGTGCGCGACCGCGGCGTCGCCGATGCCGGGCGGCGGGGTCGAGTCGGTCTGGCTCGTGGTGGAGCCGCCGGTGAGCTGCGTGAGCGGGGAGATTTGGTCGGTGGAAGAGACGCTGTTGATGTTCATGACGAGCCTCGAAGGTTGGAGCTTCCGTTGCTTGTCTCTCCTCAACGGCACACTCGATCCGAACTTGAGTTCATGAATTATTTCAGTGCCTTGCGGTGCAAGTGCGCGAAAGAAATTTGTCGGCCTTCGGATTTTTCTTTCCAAAAATCCCCCAGATTTGCCCATAGGGAACGCCATTTCCGCATCTATTCGGCTGGGCATAGGGAATTCTCCGACTCGCTCGTTGAGGCGCCCCGAGCCCACGACGCGCGTTTCTTGTAGCCCTCGCGCGGGACTGTCATGGAGGGGCAATGAGTGGTCAAGACGCGCACTTCGTAGGTTCGATACCGGCGGTGTACGACGACATCCTCGGCCCGCTGATGTTCGCGCCGTACGCCGACGATCTCGCCGAGCGGCTCGTCCGGTTCGGCCCGAGCTCGCTGCTCGAGGTCGCGGCGGGCACGGGCGTCGTGACGCGCGCGCTCGTCAAAGCGCTCCCCGCGGCGCGCATCGTCGCGACGGATTTGAACGACGCGATGCTCGCCGTCGCCCGGCGCGCGCCGCTCGCCGGCGTCACGTGGCAGCACGCCGACGCCCAGCGCCTGCCGTTCGCGGACGCCGAGTTCGGCGCGGTCGTCTGCCAGTTCGGTTACATGTTCGTGCCCGACAAGCACGCCGCATTCCGCGAGGCGCGGCGCGTGCTCGCGCCCGGCGGCCGGCTGCTCTTCAACACCTGGGGGCCGCTCGCGCGAAACGAAGTGACCGACGAGATCGGCAAGAGCGTCGCGCGGTCGTTTCCGAGCGACCCGCCGGGCTTTCTCGCGCGGACGCCGTTCGGCTACCACGACGCCGCGACGCTCGAGAGCGCGCTCGAGCGCGCCGGCTTCGAGCACGTCGAGGTCGAAACGGTCGACAAGGTGACGCGCGTCGAGTCCGCGGACCGCGTCGCCCAGGGCGTCTGTCTCGGCACGCCGCTCCGCAGCGAAATCGAGGCGCGCGAGCCCTCGCGCTTGCGCGCCGTGACGGATGCCGCCGCGGCGGCGCTCGTCGCCCGTTTCGGCACGGCGCCCTTCGAGAACCGGATGAGCGCGGTCGTCGTGACGGCGCGGCGGAGCTGAGAGGCGCGCTCCGCCGTCGCTCGCGCGTCTCCACGCCGAGGCGGTGACGCGCGAGCCGCTTTCACACGACGCCGAGCACCGCCGCGACGGAGCGCTCCGCCAGGCGCCGATGCGGGCCAAAGTGCACCGCGACGCTGCCGCCGTCACGGACGATGCGCTTGAGCTCGGTCGTGAGGATGCGCAAGCGGTCGTAAGTGGCGCGATCGAAGTGAGGCGGCGCGAGCGAGCCGCGCGGGCGCACGCGCCCTGCGGGAACGTGGGCGGAAGTGAGCGTCCGTGCGTCGATGACGTGACCCGAGCGGACGCGAAGCAGGCGCGCTTCGGCGGCTTCGGGTTCGCGAAAGACGACGTCGCTCTCGTGGAGGAGACGCAGGAAGTGGGCGCGACGATAGGCGCGGAATGCCTGCGCCGCGGCGCGCTCGACGTGACGAGCGACGCGCGCCGGATCCCAGCTGCGATCGGCCGCATCGGTGCTCGCCGTTTCGCCCGCATGCTCGTCGTCGGCTTTCGCGCTGGTCGCGCCGAGTAGACGGCGGGCGAGGGCGAGCGCGCTCTTGCGCGGGTGTGCGGCGCCCGCGGCGCCGAGCTCGCGGTGCCGCGCGGCGAGCTCGGCCCAGCCGGCCAAAAAAACCGACTCGTCCGGGGTGAACAACGCCGAAACGCCGACGGCGTCCGAACGGAGCGACGCCGTCGGGGTCGCGCCCGCGATGAGCGCGCTCAGGGCCGCGAGCGGTCGCAGCGAATACTCGGCCGGGACGGGGCCGACGCCGTGACGCTCGCTCGGCGTGACGGCGGCGCTCTCGAAATCGCGCGCGGCGTACCAGACGGACGCGTCGCTCGCGGTGAGCTGCACGTTGTAGGGCGGCGCGAGCGCCTTGATCGTCTCGTTTTCGAGCAGCGCCGCTTCGAGCGCGCTCGCCACGACCGTGACGGCGATCTCGCTCACTTGCGTCAACATTTCCGGCGCGAGCGCTTTTTGCGCGCGGCCGACGAAATGGCTCGAGGTCCGTTTCTTGAGGCTCGCCGCCTTGCCGACGTAGAGCACGTCGCCGTTCTTGCGCAGGAAGCGATACACGCCGGGCGCGTCGGGCAGGGAGCGGTAGCGCTCCGGCGCGATCGGGTATTTGGGTTTTTGGGAGCGCGGCGGTGACGACGCGCGCGTCGCGAGGAAGGCTTGGAGCTCGGGCCACGTCGTCACGCCCCGCGCGGCGAGCTCGCCGCACAGACGTTGCCAGACGAACGCGGTCGCTTCGACGTGGCCGAGCGCGCGGCGCGTGAGGTCGAGGCTGTAGCCGAGGTAGCCGGCGAGGGCGCGGATGGTTTGGCGCGGGAGGTCGGGATAGAGCCGGCGCGCGACGGCGTGGACGCACACGGGATCGAACGGGAACGGCGCGTCGGGCTCGAAGCGCGCCGCCCATTCACGCAAGAAGGCGAGCTCGAAGCGCGCGTAGTGAATGGCGGTCGGAACGGCGCGGCCCGCCGCCGTGGCGTTCCGGAGGCGAGCCCAGGCGTCGCGATCGGCGATGGCGAGCGCGGCGAACGCGGGCTCGTAACCGGTGAGCTTTCGCACCTCGCTCGGGACGACGTGCCCGTCGGGCAGCGCAATCCAGTGCGCTTCGCCCGTGAACGGCGCGCGCCCGCCGCGCACGACGCCCCAGCCGAGCTCGAGCACGCGGCCGAACGCCGGGCTCGCGCCGGTCGCCTGGCAATCGACGACGAGCACGTCGAGGTCGGCGAGGGTGGCCGCGCGCGGCGTGTCGCTCGGCTCGGCGCGCGCTGCGTCGAGCGGCGCCGCGCCCGTCACGCCGCGCCCTCGCCGAGCGCGGCCGTGACCCGCGCGTAGTCGAGCTCGCGCGCTTCGCGGACCGCGCGCAGCAACAACGAGCCGCGGCTCATGTCGCCACGACCCCGAAATTCACTGGGGAAGAACAGACGCTCGGCGAAGACGTCGAGCAGCGGCGCCACGTACTTCTGCGTGGCGATGCTGCCAAGCAACACGAAACGCGCGGCGGCGCCGTGCGCGTCGACCAGGCCGCTCGCGTGGCGGTAGAGCGGCGCCGTGAAGCTCGGGTTGTCTTCGTGAATCGAGACGGCAGCCCAGCCGCGCAGGCGCTCGAGATGGATGCGTTCGTCGAGCGGCAGGAGGCCGCCGCCCGCCGTCATGACGAACGCCGCGGGCGAGCCGTTTTCGGCCCGGGCGAAGGCGCGCGCGTAGCTCGCCTTGCCGCGAAAATAGAGGCCGCTCACGAAGCTGAAGACGTCGCCGAGCGGCGCGCCTTCGCGCGACGCGAGCCGCTTCGCGAGGGGTGAGGCCGAGGCGCCTCCGAGCAACGCTTGCCCGCGCTGCCCGCTGAGCTTCGCGGGCGAGATGAGCATGATGGTCGTGTCGTTCGCGATGTCGGAAGCATTACCCGGAACCCTGCGTCGCGCGATAGCGCGCGACGAGGTCCCGCGCCGCTTCCGGCCAGGTGGGAAACGCCGGCTGGAAGCCCGCGTCGAGCAAGCGCCCGGGCACGACGCGCCGGCTCTTCAGCGTGAGCTCGCTCTCCGTGCGCAAGAAGAAGGCGCCGATTTCGGTCATGAGGCGCGTGGCGGGCAACCCGAGCCCGGTGCCCCACGCCGCGCGCAGGTCGGCCATGAACTCGCGCTGCGGCAGCGGATTCGGCGACGCGAGGTTCACGGCGCCGTCGAGCTCCTCGTGCGCGATCAAGAACTCGAGCATGCGCACGAAGTCGCGGTCGTGGAGCCACGAGACGTATTGCGCGCCGCCCGCGATGGTCCCGCCGAGGCCCGCGCGCGTGAGCCCGACGAGCACGTCGAAAATGCCGCCGCGGTCGGGGCTCAGCACGACGGAGCTCCGGAGCGCGACTTTGCGCGTGCGCGGCGTGTAGGCGGCGAGCAGCTCCGCTTCCCACGCTCGCGCGATCTCGATGCTGAACTTCCACGCGGCCGGCGCGTCCGGCTCGGCGCCGCCGAGCACGCCGCTCGCTTCGTCGTTCGCGGCGTCGAAGCGGTGCGAATAGATGGTCGCGGTGCTCATCTGCAACCAGACGCGCGGCGGCCGCGCGCATTCCGCAATGGCGGCGCCGACGGCGCGCGTCGACTCCACGCGCGAATCGAACATGGCTTTCCGGTTCGCCGGCGTGTAGCGGCAATTGACGCTGCGTCCGGCGAGGTTCACGACCACGTCCGCGTCGTCGAGCTCGCGTACCCAGGGGCCGAGGCTCCGGCCGTCCCAGGCCACGCGGCGCGCGGCGGTCGCGCCGCTCCGACTCACGACCACCACGTCGTCGCCGCGCGCGCCGAACGCCTTGACGAGCACGCCGCCGATCTGCCCGGTGCCGCCGAAGATCACGATCTTCATCGAAGGCGCACACTAGCGTGCTCGCCGCGCGGACGCCGCCGCGCGCCGGAGCTCGCCTGACCGTTCAGCGCGACGGCCAGAAGCGGTAGCTGTTCGAGCGCGACGGCACGCCGAGCTCGGCGCACACCTCGGCAATGAGCTCGGGCTTGTAGGAGTGGTTTCGGAGGCGCGCGATGTGCTCGCCGTCGACGTCGAGGCGCGTGAGCGCGCGGACGGCTTCGCCGCCCGTGTGCGCGTAGAAGTGCACGAGCATCCCAGCCGCCACGGTG
Organism: Polyangiaceae bacterium; assembly: GCA_035499895.1. Lineage (GTDB taxonomy): Bacteria > Myxococcota_A > Polyangia > Polyangiales > Polyangiaceae > PMG-095. The sequence continues at coordinate 40,000 of DATJXW010000114.1, forward strand.
AAGGCGCGCCTCGACGCGCGGCGGTCGTTCGAGCACGTCCGTGTCAAATCGTGGATCGACCGCCGAGCGCTCGTCCGGTCGTGGCATGCGTGCCGCGCCGAAGAGCATCCCGTCGAGCGCGCCGTGGGGCCCCGCCGCGGCGCCGTGGAGCGGCTCTTCGCGCCGGGCGCCGCGGTTCCCTACTTGTCCGAGCGTCACGAAGGCACGCGCCAGGCTCGAAGGTCTCGAGCCCTGAAAGAAATCTCCGTAGCCTTCTTCATGAAGTTTTCCTGAAACGGACGGCCGGCAGGATCCTCGCTGTGGACGACCTGCTCATCGTGACGCTGGCGCTCCTCGGGAGCATCGTGAGTTTCCTCTCGCGGCCCCTCGAACTCGGGCATTGGGTGCACGTCAAGGCGGCGCACCCGGACCTCGAGCCGTTGCCGCTCGCCTTGCCGGGCTCCGAGAGCCTGCCGCCCCCGGAATCCGCGCCCGCGTCGGATCCGGCGCCGGCCCCCGGCATGGTCACGGTCTGAAAGCCCGGGGCGCTCTCCGGCGCGGGGCCTACCGGCGGATCGACGCGACGATCGCGTCGGTCGTGCCGACTTCGCCGAGCCGCGGGAAGATTTTCGTGACGGAGCATTCGTGCGCCATCGGATCGCGGTCGGTCATCGCGTCCGACGCGAGCGTCACGTTGAAGGCGCGCTCGTACGCCGCACGCGCCGTGGAGTCGACGCCGATGCTCGTCGCGATGCCGCCGAGCACGATGCCGGTCACGCCGCGGCGCCGGAGCTGGAGCTCGAGCTCGGTGCCGTAGAAGGCGTTCCACTGCCGCTTGGTGATCCGCAAATCGGTCGCTTGGGCCGCGAGCTCCGGCACGAGCTCACTCCACTCCGGCGTGATCGGCATGTTGGGCGCGGGCGCGTCGGTGCGCGTGCGCAGCCGATCGGCGCCGTCGGGTGAAAAGGTCACGTTCACGAGCACGACCGGCAGCCCGGCGCCGCGAAAGGCGGCGGCGAGGCGCGCGGCGTTCCCGATGACCCCGCCGATCGGGTGCACCGTCGGAAAGCCGGTGATCCCTTTTTGCAAGTCGATGAGAACGAGGGCGGTCTTCGGATCGAGCGTCGTGACGGGCATGACTCAGGTTCCTCTCTCGGTGGGGGCATCGAACGCGGTCGGAGCCGGGCGGAGCCGCAAGAGCGCGAGCCCGGAAAAGAGCGCGAGGGCGCCGAGCGCGGCGCTGACGCAAAAGGTTCCGGCGAAAGCGTGCGCCAGAGCGGCCGGTCCCGCGACGGCGCCCCGCGAAAGACGCGCGAGCACCACGGCGAGCGTCGCGGTGCCGATCGGCGCGCCGAGCCGCTGCACGATGTTGATGGCGGTCGTCGCGTTCGGGAGCTCTTCGCGCCGCAGGCACTTGTAAGCGGCCGCGAGCGCGGGCGTGCCGGTCGCGCCGAGACCGGCGCCGCGCACGACGAGCGACAGCGACAGGAGCCAATACGGCGTGTGCTCGGTCACGCGCATGAACGCGAGGGTCCCGAGGAGAGTGGTCACGACGCCGGCAATCACGATCTTTCCGTTTTCGAAGCGGTCGGTGATTTTGCCGATCTGCGGCAGGGTGAGCAGCATGCCGAGGCCCTGGGGCGCGAGCAAGGCGCCGGTCGTGAGCGCCGATTGCCCCCGTACCTGTTGGTAATAGAGGGGCAAGACGAGCTGCGCGCCGAAGCTCGCGAAGCTCGTGCAGAGGCTCGTGGCGAGCGCGGCCGTGACCGCGCCGTGCCGGAAAACACGCAGATCGACGAGCGCGGTCGCGGGGCGGCGCCGCGCGTCGAGCACGAACGCGACGAGGAGCGCCGCGGCGAGCGCGAGCGGCCAGGCGGAGCGCGGCGTGAGGCCGCGCGCGTGGCCCGCCGACGACACGGCGAACGTGAAGAGCCCGATGCCCGGCGAGAGGAGCGCGAGCCCGCGCCAATCGAGCCGCGTGCGCGGCGCCCGCTCGCCCGGCGGCAGCTTGCGCGCCGCGAGCCACGCGCCGAGCAAGCCGAGCGGCACGTTGAACAAGAAGAGCCAGCGAAAGCTCAGACGCTCGAGCAAGAGCCCGCCGAGCACCGGACCGAACACGGGCGCCGCGAGCACCGGCACCGAGATGATCGCGATGGCGCGCCCCATCCGCTTCGGCCCCGCGAGCTCGGCCGCGAGCGTCTGGGTGAGCGGCGCCAGGAGCCCGCCGACGGCGCCCTGGAGCACGCGAAAGAGCACCAGGCTCGCCGCCGACCACGCCGTCGCGCACAGCACCGACGTGGCCGAGAACGCGACCAGGCACGTGACGTAGAGCCGCCGCGACCCGAGCCGCTCGACGGCCCAGCGAAAGAGCGGCAAGACCAGCGTCAGCGCGAGCAGGTACCCCGTGACGACCCAATGGACGGTCGCGAGCGGCGCGTGAAAGTGCGCCATCAACCGATCGAGCGCGACGTTGATGCTGGTCGTGCTGAGGTTCAGCACGAGCGAGCCGAAGCACGCGACGAGGATCACGCGCAAAAGCTCGCGCGGGATGGGCTCGTGGCTCGCGTCATCCGGCATTAGTGGACCTGTCCATGATTATGATAGACGGGTCCACTATTTCGTCAAGCGGGGTGGGCGCCGGATTGCGCGACGGCCGCGCGTCGGGTAGTGGTTTCGAGGTCTTGGCCCGCCGCGATCCGAGCGAGTTCATCGACGCGTTCAGCGCCCTGTCGCGCTGCCTGCGCTCCGTGGCCGCCGAGGCCTACGCGAGCTTCGAGGTCGGGAGTACGCAGGCGAAGTTCTTGCGCCACCTCGGCCGGAGCGGACCGCTCTCCCAAGCCGAGCTCGCTCGCGCGACCGTGACGGACCCGACGCTCACCGGGCGCGTGCTCGACACGCTCGTCGCTCGCGGCTGGGTCGAGCGCTCGCGCAGCCAGCGTGATCGGCGGCAGTACGTGCTCGAGCTCACGCCCGCCGGGAAACGCCTGCAGAAGCGCGTCGAGGCCGCGCGTAGCCGCGTCGCCGAGCGCGTCGCCGCCGTCCTCGACGAGCGCGACCGCGACGATTTCGAGCGCGTGGCGGCTAAAATCATCGCCGCCTTCGCCGACCCCGCGGACGCCGTGCCTCGGCTCAAAGCCCCTGCAACGTCGAGTTCGTGATGGTCGTGCTCTTGTTGTTGGTGCCGACCGCGGTGCCGGCGTCCATGGTGCTGCCGCTCTTCACGCTCGTCCAGTGACCGCCGGTGTTGCCCGTCATCGTCGTGTCGGTGATCGTGAGGGTGCCGCCGAAGTCGTTGCTGGTGAAGAAGAGGCCGCCGCCGAAGGCGTTCATGCCCGCCGCGTTGTTCAGCACGGCGTCGCCGCAAAGGAGCACGTTCACGTCGTTGCCGTCGCTGTAGATGGCGCCGCCGTTGCCGCCCGAGCCGATCTCGTTTTGCCCGTTGTTCATGACGTCGCAGCGGTCGGCGTCATCGTCGTTCGCGTCGTGGCCGGTGGCGGTGTTGTTCGTGAAGAGGCTATTGTAGATGTCGAGCTCGCTGAAGAGCCCGCCGACCGCGCCCGCGTTGCTCGCCTGGTTGTTCGTGAAGGTGCTGTTCACGATGGTGACGCCCGATTTGCTGCCGAGGACGTAGATGGCGCCGCCGCCCGTGTCGGGACCGAGCGGCGCCGCTTCGTTGCCGGTGAAGATCGAGTCGATCACGGTGAGGTAGCCGTCGCGCATGTAGACGGCGCCGCCCTCGCCGTCGTCCCAGCCTTGCGAGCAGGGCGCCGGCGCGTCGGGAATCGCCTCGGTCGGTGTTTCCTTCGCGTTCTGGAGCGCGATGTGCTGGAGCGTCAGTCCGTGGTCGTTCGCTTGGAAATTCGCACTGTAAAAGCGCAAGATCTGCACCGCATGGCCGCCGTCGAGCGTCACCTTGCGGCCGCCGTCGATGACCGTGTCCTTGGTGGAGGGCACGTTGAGCGTCGCGGTGACGGGGATGGTGATCGGATCCGCGCCGCAGTTGAACGTGATGATGCCGCCTGCCGTCACGGCCGTCTCGAGCGCGTCGAAGGTGCAGCTCCCCGCCGTGCCGTCGCCGACGACGGTCGGCGAGTTCGAAGTGTCGACCTCCTGTCCGCGCGCCGGGACGCCGGCCTTGCACGCGCCGTTCGGGTTACCCGCGCTCCACGCCGTCGAACCGCCGCCCGTCCCCGCCGCGCCCGCGCTGCCGCTCGCGCCCGCATTGCCGCTCGAGCCCGCCGACCCTGCGCTCCCGCTCGAGCCCGCCGCGCCCGCGCTGCCGCTCGCGCCCGCCGACGTGCCCGCGCTGCCGGAAGCGCCCGACTTGCCGGCGCCGTCGCTGCCCGCCGTGCCCGCGCCGCCGCTCGACCCGCCGTTACCGCTCGTGCCCGCGCCGCCGCTCGCGCTGTCCCCGGACGAACCGCTCGCGCCGCCGTTCGCGCTCGAGCCGCTCGCACCGCTCGAGCTCGTCCCGGCGCCCGAGCTCGTCCCGGCGCTGCCGTCCGGGTTGCCGCCACTGCCGCCCTGGCCGTTGCCGTTTTCGGAAGAGCCACCGCCGGGCAAGTCGCTCGACGAGTCGTTACCGCCACAGGCCGCGAGCACGGTGACGAGAGGGACGAGCCCGAAAAAGAGCGAAAGGCGCGAGGTTCTCAGCACCCAAAATACGAACCCCGAGGCGCGCGGCGCGGTTCAACAAAACGGGTTTGTTCAAGGATTTCCGGGCACAGCGGGCGGCCCGGCCACACGGTGGCGCCGGGCCCCATGCTAAGTGCGCTTGCATGAAAAAACCGGTGTGTGCGGTGGTCGGTGTGGGTCCAGGCAACGGCGCCGCGCTCGCGCGCCGGTTCGCGGCGGAAGGCTTTGCGGTGGCGCTCCTCGCACGTTCGACGGAGGTGACCGCGCCGCTCGCCGAGGAGCTCGCGGGTTCACGCGCGTACGCCTGCGACGTGGCGGACCCGGCGTCCGTCGAAAAAGCGTTCGGCGCGATCGCGAGCGAGCTCGGGCCCGTCGAAGTGCTCGTCTACAACGCGGGGAGCGGCAGCTTTGGCACGGTCGAGGAAATCAGCGTGAAGGATTTCGAGCAAGCGTGGCGCGTGAACACGCTCGGCGCGCTCGTGGCATCAAAACAGGTCGTTCCGGCGATGAAGCAGGCGGGTCGCGGCAGCATCGTCTTCATCGGCGCGACGGCGTCGCGGCGCGGCAACGTGAAGACGGCGGCGTTCGCGCCGGCCAAGGCCGCCCAACGGAGCCTCGCCGAGTCGATGGCGCGCCACCTCTGGCCCGCGGGCATTCACGTCGCCGTCGTGATCCTCGACGGCGTCGTCGATTTGCCGCGCACGCGCAAGATGATGCCGGACAAGCCCGACAGCTTCTTCGTGAGCCCGGACGAGCTCGCCGGGACCGTCCTCGAAGTGACGCGCCAAAAACGCTCGGTATGGTCGTTCGAGGTGGAAGCGCGACCCTTCGCCGAGAAGTGGTAGCGGCGTTTCCGACACTCGCGCACACGGTGCGACCGAATCCGTGTCGGCGCGCCGATCCGCATGCTGAGGGCGGACCGAGGGGTGTATCGTCCGAGCGTGCTGCCGTGTGAGGAGGGTCAACGTCGCTTGCCGAAGCTGATTGGGCTCGCGGCGAGTCTCGTGCTCGCGTGTTCGGGCTCGACCAAGAGCGGCACGTCGGGCCTGGCCGGGAGCGGAGGCAGCGGCGGCACGGGTGAGGTCGCGGCTTCCGGCGGCACCGCGGGCACGAGTGCGACGGGCGGAACGGCCGGCGACGGCGCGACGGGCGGCGCCACTCCGGGTGGGAACGGCGGTGAAGCGGGCGCGGACCTCGGCGGGTCGGCGGCGAGCGCGGGCACGGGCACGGGCACGGGGCCCATCTGCGACGCGCCGGCGCTCGTCGCGATCGCGAAGCCGGACCAAGTCGTCGGCGACGGCACGCCGGGGAGCTGCACCGAAGCCGCGCTCCAGGCGGCGGCGACCGCGGGCGGCAAGATCACGTTCGCCTGCGGCGCGGCGCCGATCACGCTCACGGTGACGACGACGATCACCTTCACGAAAGAGACGGTGCTCGACGGCGCGAACCTCGTGACGCTGAGCGGCGGCAAGAGCGCGCGCATTCTCTACCTCGACTCCGCGTACGATCAGACGACGCCGCGGCTCACCGTCGAGCGGCTCGCCTTCCGCGACGGCATGAGCCCTGCGGGCGGCGACGATACGGCGCAGGGCGGCGGCGCCATCTACCGAGACGGCGGGAGCCTCACCGTGCTCGCGTGCGACTTCGAGGACAACCACGCGCCCGCGACCGGCCAGGACGTGGCCGGCGGCGCCATTTACGGCTTCGGCGGCGGCGAAACCGTGATCGCGAACAGCACGTTCAGGCGGAATTCGGCGAGCGACGGCGGCGCGGTCGGCAGCCTGAACGGCGATCTCACCGTCATCGACTCGCTCTTCGTCGATAACGCCGCGACGGGCACGGACGGCAACCCCGGCAACGGCGGTTGCGGCGGCGCCATCTACATGGACGGCGGCGCCGAGACGACGACGCTCTGCGGCGACGTCATCCAGGGCAACACGGCGGGCGCGATCGGCGGCGGGTTCTTCCGCGTTTCGAACTCCGAGGACGGCACGCTCACGATGGACAAGAGCGCCGTCAGCGACAACGTCGTCGCGCCGGTCGATTCGGGCAACGCGGGCGGCATGTACCTCGAAGGGCTCGCGATCACGATGACGGCGAGCACCGTTGCGAACAACGAGGCGTTTTACAACGGCGGCCTCTGGATTTCGAAACGCGAGGCGAACCTCACGAACGTGACGATCGCGGGGAACACGGCGTTCGGCAGCAACGGCGGCGGCCTCTGGCTCGCCCACGAGCCGACCGGCACGCTCACGAACGTGACCATCGCCGACAACCACTCGACGGCCGACGGTCAGGTCGCCGGGGCCATCTTCGGCGACGGACTCACGCTGAAGAACACGCTCATTGCCGGCAATTCGGCGCAATATTCGCCCGGTTGCGACGGCAAGCACGCAAGCGGCGGCGGGAACCTGCAATGGCCCGACGGCGCGCTCTGTTCCGACGCTCCGACCGTCGCGGATCCCGAGCTCGGCGCGCTCCGCGACAACGGCGGACCGACCGAGACGATGGCGCTCCCCGCGACGAGCCCCGCGCTCCGCCTCGGAACGGATTGCCCGCCGACCGATCAGCGCGGCCGGACGCGGAGCGAGCCGTGCACGGCGGGCGCGTTCGAGCTCGGCGGGCCGCTCGAAGTGCCCTGAGGCGCGCCGGCGGCGCGACCGCCGACGTGGAGCGAGCGTCCGACCCCCGGTCGGTGACACCCACCTCGAGCCGTACTTTTTTTGGCGTCGCTATTCGGCGCTCGCGTCGCTGCCGTGCGCGCCGAGCTGGGCGAGCCCGCGCACGTTCACGAAGCGCTGCCGGACGAGACACGCGCAGTAGTACGTCACGGGCAGGACGATGAGCGTGAGGAGCGCCGCCGAGATGGTGCCGCCGACGACCACCACGGCGATGGGCCGCTGCGTTTCGCTGCCGATGGCGTGCGACATCGCCGCCGGCAAGAGGCCGAGCGACGCGAGGAGCGCGGTGACGAGCACGGCGCGCAGGCGTTCGCGCGTGCCGTTGAACACGGCGTCGAACGGCGCTTCGCCCGCTTCGAGCCGGAGCTTGATGGCCGAGACGACGAGCACGCCGTTCAAGACGGCCTGACCGAGCAGGGCGATGAAGCCGACCGCCGCCGACACCGAGAGCGGCATGTGCGCGAACGCGAGCGCCACGACGCCGCCGACGAGCGCGAGCGGCACGTTCAAGAGGATGAGCGTGGTGTCGAAGATCGAGCCGAACGCGGAGAAGAGCAGCAGCGCGGTGAGCGCGAGCGCGAGCGGGATGACGATTTCGAGCCGCGCCATGGCGCGCCGCTGGTTCTCGAATTCGCCGCCCCACGTCGTTTCGTAACCCTCCGGGAGGTGCACGGCCGCCGCGACCTTCTGCTGCGCCTCTTCCACGAAGGAGCCGAGGTCGCGGTTACGCACGTTCATGCGCACGCCGACGTAGCGCCGGCCGTCCTCGCGCGTGATGGCCGCGCGGCCCGTGCTCATGCCGACCGTCGCGATCGCGGAGAGCGGCAGCAGCGAGCCGTCCTTCATCGGCAGCGTGATGCGCGAAATGGCGTCGACGTCTTCGCGCGTGGACGGCGGCAGGCGCACCGTCACGTCGAAGCGCTTTTCACCGTCCCAGATTTCGCTGGCGACGTGGCCGCTCATCGCCGTTTCGACGTAGTTCTGCACGTCGACGAGATCGAGGTCGAAACGCGCGAGGGCGTCGCGGTCGAGCTTGATCGAGATTTGCGGCGAGCTGCCCGACTTCGTGATGCCGACGTCCACCGCGCCCGGCACCTTGGCGATGATGTCCTTCGCCTTTTCGGCCGCGCTCACCAGCTGGTCGAGGTCGTCGCCGTAGATCTTGTACGCGACCTGGCCCTTCTGGCCCGAGATGTTCTCCTCCACGTTGTCGCGGATCGGCTGCGAGAAGTTGTAGTCGATGCCCGGCACCACGCGCAGGTTCTGCGCCATCTCGTCGATGAGCGGCTCGAGCGAACGGATGCCCGGGCGCCACTCCGACATCGGCTTCAGGCGAATGAAGACCTCGAGGTTGTTCGGGAGCTTCGTGTCCGTGCCGTCCTCCGGACGGCCGAGCTGCGAGAGCACTTCGGTCACCTCCGGCGTCTTCATCAAGATCGCCTTCAGGCGCGGCGTGATGCGCCGGCCCTCGGTGAGCGAGTAGTTCCCGGGCAGCATGAAGGTCGTGTAGAGCGCGCCTTCGTTGAGCTCCGGCAGGAATTCGGAGCCGAGCCGCGGCAAGAGCGTCGCCGTCGACGCGAGGGCCGCCACGGACAGCGCGATGACGAGCACCGAGTTCGCGAGCGCGAACTTGAGCGAGGGCTCGAACAAGCGCTGCGTCCAGGTGAGGAGCGGCGACTCGCGCATCGGCTTCGCCTTGCGCAGCGCGAGCAGGCACAAGACGGGCACGAGCGTGAACGTCATGAGCAGCGCGCCGATGAGCGCGCTCACGACGGTGTTCGCGAGCGGCGAGAAGATGCGGCCCTCGACGCGCTGCAGCGAGAAAATCGGGATGTAGGCCGCGATGATGATGAGCAGCGAGAACAGCGTGGGGCGCGCGACCTCGCGCGCGGCGTCGAACAGGCGCGTCGCGAAGGTCGCCGGATCTTGCTGCACGCTCCGCTGCGAGGGCGCGCCGTGACCGTGCGGCGGCGAGAGCTTGTGGAACACGTGCTCGACGAGGATGACGGCGCCGTCGACGATGATGCCGAAGTCGACCGCGCCCATCGAGAGCAGGTTCGCGGACATGCCGCGGGCGTGCAGGTACGCGAACGACGCCGCGAGCGAGAGCGGAATCACCGCCGCGACGATGAGCGCGGCGCGGATCGAGAGCGTGAACGCGAAGAGCACGAGGACGACGAGCAGCGCGCCTTCGAGCAGGTTGTGGAAGACCGTGTGGAGCGTCGTCGCGACGAGCTCGGTGCGATCGTAGAAGGGCGTGAGGTGCACGCCTTTCGGCAGCGCGCCGTGCTCGAGGCGGTGGATTTTCTCGCGCAGGTTCGCGAGCACCACGGTGGGGTTTTCGCCGCGGCGCATGAGCACGATGCCCTCGACCGCGTCTTCGTTGCCGTTGCGGGTGACGACGCCCTGGCGCGGCGCGTAGCCCTCGACCACGTCCGCCACGTCGCGCACGAGCACGGGCACGCCGTCGTGGTAGCCGACGCGCACGCGCTTCACGTCGTCGAGCCCGCCGAAGATGCCGAGGCTCCGGATGACGAACATCTCCGAGCCGCGCTCGACGTAGCCGCCGCTCGCGTTGCCGCTGCCCTTCGAGAGGGCGCTGAAGATGTCGTCGAGGCCGACGCCGAGGCCGGCGAGCCGGCGCGGATCGGGCTGCACGTGGATCTCGCGCTGGAGCCCGCCGTACGACACCACGTCGGCGACGCCGGCGGCCTGCAGCAAGCGCGGCCGCACCACCCAATCCTGCAGGGTGCGGAGCGTCATCGGGTCCGCGCCGGGACCGTCGAGCGTGTAGCGGAAAATCTCGCCGATCGGCGTCGCCATCGGCCCGAGCGACGGCTGGATGTTCGGCGGCAGCTCGGCGTCCGCCATGCGCTCGGTCACCTGCTGGCGCGCGCGCAAGAGATCCGTCGCGTCGTCGAAGGTGAGCGTCAAAAACGAGAGCCCGAACAGCGACATGCTGCGCAGGTTCGTGAGGCCCGGCGTGCCGTTCATGGCGCGCTCGAGCGGCAAGGACACGCGCCGTTCGACCTCTTCCGTCGGCTGGCCCGGGAAGAGCGTGATGATCTGAACCTGCGTGTCCGTCGGGTCGGGGAACGCCTCGATGGTCAGGTTCGAGTAGGCGTAAAAACCCCAGCCCGCGAGCACGAACGCGAGCACGAACGGGACGATGCGTTTGGAGAGCGAGAAGCGGAGGAGTCTCTCGAGCATGGCGTGACGTTTCCGCGGCTCAGCTCGAAAGGGCGATCTGATTGTCGAGCAAGGCCGAGCCTTCTTCGACCACCACGTCGCCCGCGTTCAGCCCGCGCAACACTTCGACCCGATTCGCCCGCACCGCGCCGGCCACCACCTCGCGCCGGACGAAGTGGCCGCTGCCCTGCTCGACGTAGACGTACTGCTTCTCGCCGTCCGAAACGACGGCGGCGACGCCCACTTCGACCGCGCCGGGCGGCGCCGGCTCGCGGAAGCGGACCTCGGCGTACGCGTTCGGGCGGATGGACCGCTCCGCGTTCGTGATCGGGATGCGGACCGAGACGGTGTGCCCTTCGGGGTTACTCACGGCCGAAATCGTCTCGACCTGCGCCTCGATCTGCACGCCGGGCAGCGACGGGCTCGTGATGTGCGCGCTCGAGCCCTTGCTCACGGCCGTCGCCGCGTCCGTCTCGAAGAGGTCGGCGACCACCCAAATGGTGTCGAGATCGGCGACGCTGAAAAGCGTGCCGTCGGGGGTCACTTGTTGGCCGGGAAGCACGTTCTTCTCGATCACCACGCCGTCGCGCGGGGCGACGACCGTGAACGCGTTGTGTCCCGCGGCGGACACCTTGAGCGACGAGAGCTTCGTCTCCGTGAGCGAGAGCGCGAGCTCCGCTTCCTTGAGCTCGTGATCGGCGTTCAGCGCCTCGCTGCCGGCGACGGCGCGCGCATCGACCATGGCTTGGATGCGGGCCTGCTTCGCCTGGGCGACCTTCAGATCGACCTCCGCCTTCTGGTGTTCTGAACGGAGCTCGGCGACGTCGGGGCTGCTGATGGTGACCAGCGGGTCGCCGGCCTTCACCGCCTGGCCGATCTCGACGAAGACCTGCGAGACGCGGCCGGCGAGGGGTGAGCCGACCCGCGAGGCGCGCGCCTCGTCGACCTTGAAGCGCGCGGGGTACGGATCGCTCCAGCGCTCGGCGAGCGGTGCCGCCGTGCCGCGGTGCACGAGCTTCCAGGCCGCCGCGTCCTGAGGCAGCGTGATGGCGTGCTCGCTGACGCGGACGCCGTCGGACGGCATCTCGACCTCGGCGCCGCCGCGCTCGAACGAGTGCGCGGCCCAGATGCCGGCGATGCCGACGCCGATGCCGATGCCGACGAAGAGGACGTTGCGATGAAACAAAATCAACGGGGTGCCTCGTGCTGCCGCGGGCCGAGCCGCTGGGCGATACTTTCCTGAAGCACGAGCCGTGCCGTGCAAAGAACCATCATGAATTCAGATGGTTTCACCATCCGGGCCACCGGTCGAGTTTCCGTGCTGAAATATACGTTCAGGCTCTTGGAATGCTGCTGAATGTTTTGTTTGTGGGCGAGCGCGGGTGTTGTTTGAAACTAATTTTCATGACGCCGTGCGCTCACGAGGCTCGCCCTATCACCATGTCCGGGTGAGCGCAGCGACCGCCCGCGAATGCAGTTGACGACATATGCATTGAGATGCATAAAGCGGGCATGCTCGAGCTCGTCACCACGGAGGCGTTCGCGCAGTGGTTCGCCGCTCTCGACGCGGCCGGCGCCGAGGACGTGGCGACCGCGCTCGATCTCGTCGAGGAGCTCGGTCCGCAGCGAAACCCGCCCGGCAGCCGCACCGCGTTGCTCTGGTACGAGCACCCGAGCGTGGCGCACTTCGAGTTCGCGAACGCGCTCGCCTGGGAGCTCGAGGGTTGGGGCGCATTTCTCGGCTACGCCGAGCGCGTGCTCGCGAAGCTCGACTCGCCGCGCTTCGTCTCGCGCCTCGAGCGCTTGCGGCACGCCGAGGCCGAACGGGCGCTCGGAGCCGTACGCCGTATCCGGCGGCTCGCCGATCCGCGCGCGCGCTGGTCGCTCGCGCTGACGAGCGCCTCGCTCGGCACGGGTTCTCGCCCGCGACCCGAGGACGCGTCGGCCGAGCTCCGGACGCTCTACTTCGAAGCGCTCGAGGCCGCCGGCTTCGCGCTCTCCGATCCGGTCTTGCCGGCGCAGGCGCTCTACGAGCTCGCGCGGCGCGCGCCCGGGCCGCCGTTCCGGCTGCTTTACGGCGTCGATACCGAGCGCTCCGTCGCTCTCGTCCTCCTCGGTGAGCGGCTCGATCGCCACTACTACGGGGATTCAGTGCGGCTCGCCGAGCGGCTCTGGCGCGCATTTCTCGAAGGCAAATTGTCGAACGTGGAGCGCCGCGCGCTCCGCTGAAGTGAAGGCTCATGGTGCGTACGCGAACGTGGAAATCGGTCAAGGCCGCGCGACTGACGCCGGCGGCGTCGGCGCGGGTGAAGGCGCGCGTCGAAGAAGAGCTGCGGACGCTCACGTTGAAGGAGCTCAGAAACGAGCTCGCGGTCACGCAGGCCGAGCTCGCCGCGAACGCCGACATGACGCAGTCGGAGTTGTCACGGCTCGAGAGCCGCGAGGATCATCGCGTTTCGAGCCTGCGGCGCTACATCGAAGCGCTCGGCGGTGAAATCGAGATCGCGGCCATCATCGGCGGCCGGCGCGTGAAGCTCTCGGACGTGTAGGTGCGCCATGGCCGGAGTCGTGCGGGACGTTTCCGACACCGCGCGCTGGGTCGCGCACTACCGCGCGCTCGAAGCGGAGCGGCCGAACGGCATCCTGCGCGATCCGTTCGCCCGCCGGCTCGCGGGGGAGCGCGGCCGCGCCATCGCCCGCGCGCTCCCGAAGCTCTCGCTCGAGTGGATGGTCCCGGTGCGCGCGAAGATCTACGACGAGCTCATCCTCGAGGCGCTCGCGGCGGGCGGCGTCGAGGTCGTCGTGAACCTAGCGGCGGGGCTCGACGCGCGTCCGTACCGGCTTCCGTTGCCGGCGGGGTTACGCTGGGTCGAAATCGACTTGCCGGAGCTCATCGCGGAAAAAGCGCGGCTCTTGGCGGACGAGCGCCCGCGTTGCGAGCTCGAACGCGTGGCGCTCGACCTCACGCGGACGGACGAGCTCGCGGCGTTGCTCGCGCGTTTCACCGGGGCGGAGCCGCACGTCCTCGTCGTGACGGAAGGTTTGCTCGCCTACCTCGACGAAACGAAGGTGCGTGCGCTCGCGGCCGCGCTCCACGCCGCGCCGGCCGTGCGCTTTTGGATCGCCGAAGCCGCGAAGCCGGAGGTGCTCGCCCGCGCGCGCCGCGCTTGGGGCAAGACACTCGAACCCGCCGGCGCCGCCATGAAGTTCGCGCCCGCGAGCGGCCTCGACTTCTTCACGGAGCTCGGCTTCGAGCCGCGCGCCACGCGCTCGCTGCTCGAAGAAGCCGAGCGCTACAGGCGCGAAATGCGCTTTGCCGCCGTCGCTCGCCAGGTGACGACGTGGCTCCGCGGCCGCGAAGCGTGGCGCAAGCTCGCGATGTACGGCTTGCTCGAAAAGGCGTGAGGTCCGGACGCGGCGAGCGCGCCGAACGAGCCTCACTCCGCGCTCGTCAGGGCGCGACGATCTCGCGAACGCTGCCCTTCTTGTAGAGGAGCCCGTTCGTGCCGACGCCGTCGCTGCGAAAATAAACGGTGATGTTCGGCTTGCCGCTCTCGGAGCCGTCGCGCGTGGGCGCGTTCGTGAGCTTCGCGGCCGGATCGATGCCGCTCTTGCACGGCGTGCCGCCGACGCCGAAGTTCGTCCCGTCGTCCTCGAGCTCTTGCAACAGCGTCCAGCTGCCGCCGTTCAGGCCGTCGGTGGTGTCGAGGTAGAGCTCGAGCTTCACGTTGCCGTTCGCGAGGTCGTACACGGCGAGCTTGTAGCCGAGCCAGACGTTTTTCGGCATCCCGCCGTGCCATTGTTCGTGCGTCATGATCGAGACGGAGTCGGGGTGCGCCGTCTCCTTCTCGAAGTCGATGTTGCCGTCGTAGCGCATGCGGCCGTCGATGCCGCGCGTGTCGCAGAGGTTCACGTCCTCGTCGCCGATGGTGCCGTGGTTCGTGCGCGTGAGCGCCACGAGGCCGCCCCACGCCGTGCCGTCGTCGTCGACGCGCTGGAAGTACATCGTCACCTCGACGTCGCGCCACTGGTCCACGAGCGCCGGATCGTGGATGTACATGCGCGGCACGTCGCCCGTGATCTGGAAGATGCCGTCGCCGTCGGTGTGGTAGCTCGCGTCGCCGTGATCGGCGTCGAACCAGGGATCGCTCGGATCCTGCCCGGTGAAACTCCGCGGGTTCGAATCCCACTTCGCGTACCAGGCTTTCCCGCCCGCGAGCGTCGGGTAGAGCATCTTGACGCCGAACGGATCGAGGCCGGCGTCGGTCGTTCCGCTCCCCGCTTCGCCCGCGGCTCCGCTCGACCCCGTGCGTCCGCCGCCGCTCGTGCCCGCGCGCGCTGCGCCGCTTCCCGCGTGACCGCCGCTCGCGCCGCCGCCACTCGTCGTGCCGGCGCCGCCGCCCGTCCGCGCGCTCGACCCCGAAGTGCCGCTGCCCGCCGTGGACGAGCCGGCCGTGGCGCCGCTCGCCGTCCGCCCGGCGCCGCCGTTCGAGCCGCCGTTCGAGCCGCCGCTTCCCGTCTTGCCGGCCTGACCCGCCTGAACGGCGCCGCCGGCGCCGCCAGCCGCCGACGTACCCGCCGTGCCGCCGTGGCCGCCCGCGCTCGCGCCCGCGCCGTTCCCGGCGTCTCCGCTTTTGTCGCTGTTCGAACAGGCGGCAAAAACGGCGAACGGGGCGGCGAGCACCCAGAGGCGAGCCGAAGTCATGGGCCGTCTTCACGTACCCCGGCCGGACGCATCCGGCTCACGCGGCCGGCGCGCCCGTGGTGGCGCGTCAGTTCGGGGGGCTCGCGCCTTCGAGCTTGCGGGTGAGCGCGGTGAGGCGCTGCTTCAACGCGTCGGCCTCGCGCATGACTTCGGGAAAATCGTCGGCACGCGCGGCCTCGAAGAGCGCGCGCGCGTCGTCCGCGATGCGGTGGAGCTGGCCTTTGGCGGTCTCGAGCAGGCTCGTGCGGTCGCCGCCCGCCTGAAGGAGCGCCGTCGCCTCCGCGGCCGCCTGTCCGAGCGCCGCGAACGCGCGCATGTGCTCCGCGAGCTTCTGCATGCGCGTCTGAATTTCGGTCGCGAACGCCGCGAGCGGCTCGAGCGCGGCTTTCTGGCGAGCTTCCATCTCCTGCATCGCGACACCGAGCGAGCGGAGCCCGGCGCCCAGGCGCTCCGGCATCGCGAGCGCTTCCCCGAGCTCCTTCGCCGCGCGCGTGATGGTCTTCTCCGAATCGAGCCGATGCTTCTGCACCGTGCGCGCCAGCGTCTCGAGCTCGACGAGCTCGCCTTCGAGCTCTTCCGCCGCTTTGACGATCGGAGGCACGCGCTTTTCGGGCTTGCTCATGGGCGAAGAGGATAGAGCGATTCGCCGGAGGGGGTGAGTCCGAGCTTCCGGCTTTTCAATCAAGTGCGCCGGGCGCCGGGTCATTCTCGCCACGCTCGGCGCCCCCTACGTTCCCACCACGACGCGCGACGCAGGGCTCAGCGCCCAGAGCCGCGCTCGGAGGAGAACGAAGCATGTCGACTAACGAGTACCAAGGAAGCTGTTTTTGTGGCGCCGTCGAGCTCAAGGTGACGGGTCAGCCGGTGGGGATGGGCTATTGCCATTGCAGCTCGTGCCGAGCGTGGTCGGCCGGGCCGGTGAACGCGTTCACCCTGTGGGCGCCGACGGCGGTGCAGGTGACGCGCGGCGCCGAGCAGATCGGGTCGTTCAGCAAGACGCCGAACAGCATCCGCAAGTGGTGCAAGGCGTGCGGCGGGCACCTGTTCACGGAGCATCCCGGCTTCGGGCTGACGGACGTTTACGCGGCGGTGCTGCGGGGGTTCCGTTTCGAGCCCGGCGTGCACGTCAATTACGCCGAAACGGTGCTGCCGCTCCACGACGGCTTGCCGAAGCAGCGCGACTTTCCGAGTGAGCTCGGCGGGTCCGGCGAGCTCGCGGCCGAGTAGCGCGCCCCGGGAACGTGACGAGCGTCAGCGAAACGCGGCGCTCGTCGCGTCGAGCAGCGGATTTTGGTAGCCGTCGTCGCCGTAAGGGAACGCGACTCCTTCGTTGATGGTCCAGATGATGGTGCCGCCGTAGCCGTTGTCCTTCACCCACGCGGCCTTCGCCTGGACGGTCTTCACGTCCTCATAGGTGAGAAATTGGGTGGGCGGCCCGGCGTCGCCCGGAAATTGGTCGGTCCACGCCGGATGGAACTCCGAAGGCCAGGAGAGCGCGGTCGTCTTGGCGGTGTCGTCCCACGTGGCCACGGCGCCGCCCTGGTTTTCGAAGTAGCGGACGATGTTGCCGTAGGAGAGCTTCGTGTCGTCTTCGTAGGTCGTCGCGTCGCCGTATTGTTGGAGGACGGCGGTGACGGGCGCGCTCACCGCGCGGCCGTAGAAGCCGATACCCACGCCGAGCTTCGACTTCGGGATGCCGAGCGCGGACCAGTCGCCGAGCGAGGACGCGACGTCAAACGGATGATCGGCGCCCTCGCCGGACAGCGGGTCGAGGTACCAGACCGCCCAGCCCGGATATGCGCCCGACCCCGTGTAGGTCATGACGTTCAGCTGATCGACCGCGTCGAACGACTTCGACCACATCGCGCTCGCGTCCGCGTCGATGCCGGCGTTCACGTTGACGGCGCCGACCGGCGCGGTGACGAGGAAGCCGGGCGGCGCGGCCGCGCGGAGATCGTGCACGAGCGCCGCAAAATCGCCGTAGACGATCGAGTCTTCCCAGTCGAGATCGACGCCGTCGTAGCCCCACGCCGCGCACGCCGCGACGATGTCGGCGATGAACGCCGCCCGGTTCGCCGCGCTCGCGGCGGCGGCGAACCCCGCGCCCGCGCCGGCGCCCCCGAGCGAGATCAACGGGTGAGTGCCGCCCGCGTGCGCCGCGCTCGCGAAATTCGCCATGCCGTTTTCGCCGAGGTTGTCGCTCGCGTTGCTCGAGTCGAGCGTCGCGTACGGGCTCGCCTTCGACGTGGCCGCGGGCGCTCGTGGTTCGACGAACGAAAGCGCGGCGTGCGTGAGATCCTTCCACGCAATCTTTTCGAGCGGGTACTGCTCGGTTTGCCAGACGGCCCAATAGCCGTAGACCCAGCGCGTCGCGCCCTCACCGGCTGAGCCGCCGGAACCCGCGGCCCCGGCGTCCGACGCGCCGCTCGTGCCTCCGCCGCCCGCCGCCGGAACGCCGCCGCCCGCCGCCGCACCCGCAACGCCTCCGCTCGCACTCGGTGCGCCCGCGCCGCCCGCTCCGGCCGTCGCCGCTCCGCCGCTCCCGCCGCCGCCGTTCGCGCGCGTCCCGGCGTTTCCGGCCGTCGCTCCGCGTCCGGTGCCGCCACTCGACGCCGCCGTTCCGCTCGTTCCGCCCGACGCGCCCGAGCCCGCCGAAGCGCTCGTGCCGGCGTGCCCGCCGTCCGACGCCGGCCCCGCCTTCGTCGTCGAGCCGCACGCCGCGGCGCACAGCGGCGCCAGCGCGAGCGACACCATGGTCGCACTCCGCGTCACGAGCCCAGCCGGTGAGTCACTCACGCTCACTCAGATTACCACGCGCCCTCCACCCCCAAAACGATCGCCACAAAAAGGAGACGGGGCGCCTCGTGGACGCCCCGTCTGTTTCGATACACCCAAGCGAGCTTGGGTGCCGAGCTCAGGGAAGGATCAGAGCTCGCAGTCGACCGCCGTGTCCGTCGTCGAGTCGTAGATGCACACGTCGCCGTCGCCGGAGTTCACGCCGCCGGCGTCGCCGTCGAGCGTGTCGGCGTTGGTGTGCGCGCCGCTGTCGAGCGTGTCGTTGCCGTCGTCGCCCTCGAGCGTGTCGTCGCCGTTGTCGCCGTAGAGCATGTCGTTGCCGGCGCCGCCCTTGAGCGTGTCGTCGCCGTCGTTGCCTTCGAGGATGTCGTCGGCTGCCGAGCCCGTGAACGTGTCGTTGCCCGTGCCGCCGATGAGGTGCGTCACGTTGACGACGCTGTCGGCTTCCGTGTTCGTGAGGTCGCCGTCGGCGTCCGTGCAGGCCGCGGGCAGCGTGTTGCCGCTCGCCGCGCCCGTGAGGTGCGCGCTGTCCATGCACAGCGTGACCGTCATGTCCGCCGAGCGGCCGCTGTAATCGACCGTATCGACGCCGGTGCCGTCGTGGGTGCCGCCGTTGATGACGTCGTTGCCGTCGCCGTAGTTTTCCGCGACCGTGTACTCGGGGTCGACGCCGCCTTCGACGAAGGTGTCGTCGCCGGCTTCACCGTTCAGGGTGTCGTTGCCGCTGTCGCCCGTGATGGTGTCGTTGCCGCCGCCGGCGTTGATCACGTCGTCGCCCGGGCCGCCGTGGATGATGTCGGCGTTGGCGGAACCCGTGATGGTGTCGTTGCCGCTGCCGCCGATCACGATTTCGACGTCGGCCTTGATGTTGTCCTTCTCGCCCGTCTCGCCGTCGTTCGCCGCGGTGTCGAGCAGGATGGTGAGCGCGTTCGTGCGACCCTGGTAGTCCACGCGGTCCGTGCCGGGGCCGCCGTTCATCACGTCGCCGCAGTCCGCCGCCGAGCCTTGGTCGAAGGTGTCGTCGCCGGCTTCGCCGTCGAGGGTGTCCACGTCGAGCGAGCAGGTCGCGTTGCCGGGGCCGCCGCTGATCTTGTCGTCGCCGGCGCCGCCCTGGATGTGGTTCGAGTTCGAGTTGCCGGTGAGGGTGTCGTCGCCCGCGCCGCCCACGAGGTCTTCCACGTCCGAGCCGATCACGTCGGCTTCCGGCGTGTTGCCCGAAACGTCGCCGCCCGTCGTCGCGCCGTCCATCACGATGACGAGGTCTTGGCCCGTCGTGCGCGCCGAGTAGTCGGCCTTGTCTTCGCCCGCGCCGCCCGTGAACGTGTCGTCGCCGTCGCCGAGCGCCGACGCTTTGTAGGTGTCGTTGCCGTTGCCGCCGTCGATGGTGTCGTCGCCGTTGCCGCCGGTGATCACGTCGTCGCCGTCACCGCCGTTGATGGTGAGGTCGACCGTGACCGGGCCGAGGCTCGTGAGCGAGGAGCCGCCGGCGAGGTTCGTCGCCGTGATGGCGCCGCCCTGGGCCGTGAACGTGTCCGCGCCGCCGCTCAGGCTGATCGCGAACTTCTCCGCGTTCTTCACGACCACGTCGGCGAACTTGTCGCCCGAGATTTCGAAGTACTCGTTGCCGCTGTCTTCACCGGCCGTCCACTTGTCGGCCGAGTTCGAGCCGCGGAGCGAGAACTGGTCGCCCGTGCCGCCCGCCATGTCGATGGTGATGCCGCCGGCCGCGGAAATCATCGCGCCGAGGTTGCCCGAGAGGGTGTCGAGCACGACCTTGTCGTCGTTCGCCGTGCCGGTGATGCTCACCTTCTTCACGACCGTGGGCGTGAGCTTGCCGCCGCCGAGGTTCGTCGGCTTGACGCACGCATAGCCGTTGACCGTGACGTAGCCGTTGACGACGCCCATGACGAGCGAACTGGCCGAGCCCATGCTGAGCGCGAGCGCACCGGTCGAGGCCGTGAAGCCGGAGTTGGTCGGATCCGAGCAGCTCGCGACCTGCACGCCGAGAGCCGCCGCCGACTCGTCGGTGTTCTCGACCTGCGCGCTCTGCTGCTCGCCCGTCGAGGACGAACACGCGGCGAGGAGGGTCGCGGGCACCGCGCAGACGAGGGTACGGGCTAGGCTTCGGAGTAAGGGGCTCTTGATTCGCTTCATGGTGTTTGCCATTCCTTGGAGTAGTTGACGTGGGTAGTTGCCACGTCAGCCTCGTGGCACGGGCCGACATGAACCCGGGGCACCTCGCGGCGGCCCTCTGAACTCATGCCGTGCAGGACTTTTCAAACGGCATGGCTCGACACCCCTTGAGCAAAATCCGCATTTCTATTTTCGATGCCGCAGCCGATTTCGGGCCTTAACTCTCGTACACGCGCGCCGTGTGCTCGAAATTCGGCGTGATCGGGCGTGGGTGCCCACAGCGACCCACACAAACGCTCTTGCGCGCGTGCGCCGCTCGCGCGACGCAAGGGCGGAGTGCTCCGGCGCGCTCGAGCGGGCGCAGCGCGGCCCGAGCGTCGGTGTCCGTCAGTGCGTCGGTCGGACGAGGCTCAGAGTTCGCACGCGACGGCGGTGTCGCTCGCAGTCGGTACGCAGATGTCGGCGTCGCCGTCGCCGCCGTCGAGATGGTTCGAGCCGTTGCCGCCGTCGAGGAGGTCGTCGCCGGCGTCGCCCGTGAGCACGTCGTCGCCGTCGTCGCCGTAGATGAAGTCGTCGCCGTTGCCGCCGTCGAGCGTGTCGTTGCCGTCGCCGCCGTAGATGAAGTCGTCGCCGTCGCCGCCGTAAATCACGTCGTTGCCCGCGCCGCCCCAGAGCTTGTTGTCGGCCGAGCCGCCCGTGAGCACGTCGTCGCCGTCGCCGCCGCGCACGTTTTCGACGCTCGAGTCGACGTTGTCGTACTCGTTCGCTTCGCCGTCGTCGGCGCCGCCCGCGAGCGTCACCGTGATCGGCGCGGTGCGTCCCGCGTAGTCCACGAAATCCTCGCCGTCGTTGCCCGCGAAGACGTCCGAGCCGCCCGGATCACGGCCGGCGAGCATCGTGTCGTTGCCGATGCCGCCGTTGTACTCGTCGTTGCCGGCGCCCCCGAGCAGGAGATCGTTCGCGCCGCCGCCGAAGAGCTTCATCGGCACCGCCACCGGCGCGAGTCCCAGATCCTTGCCGTCGCCCATGATCGTGTCGGGCATGGGGCCCGTCGAAACCACGATCATTTCCGGCCCGCTCGCGCGCACGTCGGGCACGAGGTCGCCGTTGAAATCGCAGACGGTCACGTCGCCGTCGGCGCCGAGCCGGATGTCGTCCGAGTCGGACGAACCGAGAATGACGAGCATGTCGTTGCCGTCGCCGAGCTCGATGTCGAAGCCGTTGCCGGCGAGTAGATCCTTGCCGTACGCGCCGCTGCCGTCGACGTAGACCGCGTCGTCTTCGGCGCCGCCCGTCACGGTGATGAGCTTCACCGCGTCGGCCGTCGCCTTGGTCTTGCCGTCGGCCGCCACGCAGGCCTTGCTGTTCACGCTGACGACGCCCGCCGAGACGCGAATGATCGCCGCGCTCGTCATCGCGTCGAGCGTGAGCGCGAGCGTTCCGCTCGTGGGGTCGAAGGCGTCGCAGCCCGTGACGGCGCGCACGAGCTCGGGGCCGTTCAGCGTGACGCCGTCGAAGCCCGGGCCGTCCGCGCCGGGGTCGAGCTCGGTGCCGTCGAGCGGCGTCGTTCCGCCGCCTTGGGCCCCGCTGCCGTTGCCGGCCTCGCCGGTGGTGTCGCCGCTGCCGGCGTCTCCGCTCGTGCCGGAGCCGCCCGTGCCGGACCCGCCCGTCCCGCCCTTGCTCGAGCCGCCTTTGCCGCCCTTGCCGCCGCTCGCGCTCGCCGCGGAGCCGCCCGCGCCGGCGCCGTCGTTCGCTTTGGAGCCGCAGCCGGTCGCGAGTGCGAGCGACACCCACGTCGCCACGCCCGCCCACGCCGCACAAGTTCCGAGCATCCTCTCAACGCCGCGCTTCGTTCGCATGCCTTTGACTCCCGGCTACGAACGGTCGGCGCCCCACGAGCTTAAGCCTCGCGCGTCTCTGCTTGGGAATCGGCACGACGCGAGCGCGCGCTAAAGAACCCTTAAACGCCACCGCGCGCCGGTCGGAGGATCCGGCGCGCGGTGTAAGTGGGTGTCGGTTCTTCGAGCCCCGCCGAACCAGCCGGCGAGGCTCGAGTCGCCTTCATCCTCGGTAGTACCGCGACGCTCAGTAATAGAGGCAGGTGACGAGAGCGTTGAACTGGTCGTCGCACGCCGGCGAGAGCGGCGAGGGCGCGATGCCCGCGGTCGAGCAGTCCCAGTTCGACGCGTCCGAGGAGAGCCCGGCCGAGCACTTGAGGTAATCGCCGTACTGCGAGCCGCAGCCGAGTGCGGTGATGTAGTCGGCGGTGCTCGTGCATTGGCTCATGCAATCGGAGCGGTGCGCGGTGGGCGAGGCGCACGCGGCCTTGAGCTCGTTGTTGCACGCGTCGCCGCAGAGCAGCGTGTTGTCCGTCGGGTCGCACGCCGGCGAGTGCGAATCGGCGCGCACCGTGGTGCTCTTCGTGTAGGGCGGGTCGAGCTTCCACGCGAGGCTGCTGCGCGAGCTGAATTCGACGCTGAACGCGAACGCCTGGTCGCCGGGCGCGAAGTTCTGCGGCCGCGCGTTCTTCGTGTCACCCGGCAGCGAGTTGTGCCCGCCGTACGGGATGTTGACGGTCACGTCGTTCGTGTTGTCGTAACCGAAGCGCGCCTTCAGCTTGCCGTTCGATTCGTGCTCGACGCATTCGAGCCGCGGCGTGATGTCGCTGTGGCCGTTGAGCTTGGTCTCGGTGTCGAAGTAGGAGAGGAACGGATCGATGCGCGTGAAGATCGAGTAATCCTCGCAGGAGAGACCGGTCCAGAACATGACGCCCGCGACCATCTGCTGGCCGTAGGTGTTCACGAGGAGCGGGCCGCCGGAGTCGCCGGCGCAGGTGTTCGCGTGCGGCGCGTGCCCGTCCGTCTTCAGCAGGTTCGCGCGGATGGTCGGATCGAGCATGCCGGGGTTCGGATCGTCGGAGTGGTAGTCGTCCGCCGTCGGCGAGCCGAGGATCTTCACGGTCGCGCTGCGCTTGATGCCGGCGCCCTCGACCTGGGTGATGTCGGGCGTGAGCGCGAGGTCGCCGCCCCAGCCGACGATCTTGCCCGAGTCCATGCGATCGGCGACGTGCCGGCGATCGAGCGGAATCGGGTCGAACGGCAGTTCCCGGTCGAGGAACAAGAGCGACATGTCCGGGTAATTCAGGTTCTTGCTGTAGGTCGGATTGACGGCGTAGGTCTCGACGCGCGCCCAGTTCGAGCGGGCGCCCGGCGCCGGAATCGTGGGCAGACTGTTCACGTCGTCGAGGTAGTCCTTACCGAAGTAGACGAACCCCTGATCCGGAATCTGGTCGGGGCGCATGCAGTGCGCGGCGGTCAACACCACGCGCGGCGCGATGTACGTGCCCGAGCACAACGTCGAGCCGCCGTAGCCGTTCAGGTGAACCGCCACGACTTGAGGCAGCCGATTTTCGACTTGGCCCCGGACGATGTCCTCGCTGTCCTGATTCACCGCAGCGTCAGGAGCGCTCCCCGCGCACGCAGTGAGCACCGAGCCGACCAACCCCAAAACAGCGATGCGCAAATTCACGTTGTGACCTCCGGAGTAGGCCGACCCTCAGTGCAATCGAGGTGCCAGCCTCCCTACGGGGATCGACGTGCAATTTTTCGGGGAATTTGTGGGTCTTACACTGCACAACTCGTCTGGGTGATGCACAACTCGGGTAAGGTGTGTGTCGAGTCGTGCACGTGTCTAGGACGAGTCGATCGGGCGACATGTCGGGAACGAGCCCACTTTTCCCGCGGTTTTTGTGCTGAAGACGGGAGCTCGACCGGCGAACACTCACGGGGGTGGTGCACGTCGCGTGCCGGCGTTCCATTCCGAGACGTTCGTCGTGCCGGACGCCGGGAAGCCCGCCGTCGAGGTGCGGAAAAAGGATCCCTCCACCCCTTAATTCGCACCTGGTGCGCCCGTCTAGCAGGCATACGGATGTTCACCCACCAGGGGGCGGGCGCCGTTCCACGACAGGATCGACCATGCTGAACGGCCGTCCGAAACGAGGTCCCTACGCCCGGAGCTCAACCCTTCCCGCACGGGGGCCGGAGACGGACATACGCGAGCTCGTGCGGTCGCCCTCGAGCTCTCTCGCGCCCGTCCGCCCCGTCTCGTCGTGGCCGGCTGCCGCGCAGCAAACGGTGTCGGAGGCGCTCGTCGACGCGCTCGTGGCGCTCGGGGTCGAGCACGCGTTCGGGGTCTTCGGCGGCGGCATCGCGCCGTTCTGCGAGGCCCTCTCGCGCAGTCCGGTGCGGCTGATTCACTGCCGGCACGAGGCGAGCGCCGGTTTTGCCGCCATCGAGTCCTCGCTCGCCACCGGCCGGCCCGCCGTCGTCATCGCGACGAGCGGTCCGGGCGTCACGAACCTCTACACGACCATGGTGGCCGCCCGCGCCGAGGGCGCCAAGGTGCTCTTCGTCTCCGGCTCGACGCTCGCTTCACAGCGTGGCCGCGGCGCATTTCAGGAGACGGGCGGCGCTTACTCGGCGCTCTCGCCGCTCTTCGTCGCGGGTAACCCCTTTCACCACGCCGGCGTGCTCGAGGATCCGGCCGAGCTCGACACCGTGCTCTCGCGCCTCACGAGCGGGTTCGCTCGGCCGCACGGCTTCGTCGCGCACCTCGGCCTACCGCTCGCGCTCCAGACGAGCCGCCGCGCCCCCGCGCGAGCGAGCGTCACGGCGCCGCCTCCGCCCGCGTGCGACACCCTGCTCGTCGCCGAATGCGCCGAGCTCCTCGCCCACGAGAAGTTCGTGATCTGGGCCGGCTTCGGCGCGCGCCACGCGGCGCACCTGGTGCAGGAGCTCGCCGAGCGCACGGGCGCGCGCGTGATGTGCACGCCGCGCGGCAAGGGCGTGATTCCCGAACAGCACCCGCTCTACCTCGGCGTCACCGGACTCGGCGGACACTCGAAGGTCAACGAGTACATGCGCCGCGCGACGCCGGACCGCGTGCTCGTGCTCGGCTCCCGGCTCGGCGAAATGTCGTCGTTCTGGTCGCCGGAGCTCGTGCCGCCGGGCGGCCTCGTGCACGTCGACCTCGACATGGACGCGTTCGGCACCGCTTACCCCGACGTGCCGACGCTCGCCGTGCAGGCCGAAATCGGCGCGTTCCTGCGTGACCTCCTGCGCGCGCTGCCGTCGGAGCACGAGACCGGGCCGCTCTCCTTGCCGGTGCCGGCGAGCGAGCTCGCGCCGCGAACGGACGGCGCCGTCCGGCCGAGTTACCTGATGCAGGCGGTGCAGCGCGAAGTCGTGCAGGGGAGCGACGCCGTCGTGATGACGGAGGCGGGCAACTCCTTCGCGCTCGGCAGCCACTACCTGCGCTTTCCAGCGCCGAATCGCTACCGCGTGAGCACCGGTTTCGGTTCGATGGGGCAAGCCGCCGCGGGCGTGCTCGGCGCGGCCCTGGCGAACGGCAACAAGGCCGTCGCGATCGTCGGCGACGGCGCCATGCTCATGCTGAACGAGATCAGCACCGCCGCGAACTACGGCATCGGCGCGGTGTGGATCGTCCTGAACGACGCGCGCTACGGCATGATCGAACAAGGCATGCAATCCGTCGGCTGGAAGCCGTTCGAGACCGATTTCCCGCGTGCGGATTTCGTCGCCATCGCGCGCGCGATGGGAGGCGACGGCATCCGCGTCGAACGCGAAGAAGACGTCGCGGCCGCGCTCCGAGCCGGTCTCGCGTCGCTCGGGCCGTTCGTCATCGACGTCATCATCGACCCGAACGAGCTCGCGCCCGCCGGTCAACGGAACCAGAGCCTCGCGCGCCAAGGTTTGACCACGGCGCCGCCCGCGTTTTCCGGCGCGGGCTGAGCGGCGCGACGGGGCGTTCCACGCCGAGACGCGGGACGCGGTGGGGGCGGCTCAGCGCAGGGTGCCGCTCAAAAAGAGGGCGGCGCCGTGCCCGTCGGGCAGAATCGAGGGCAGGACGTGCAGGCTGCCGAACACGTCGCTGTCCGCTTTCGGCTCGTAGCGATTCGGGTCGTCGTTGACGAGCAGCACCACGATGCCGAGGCCTAGCGCCGCGACGCCGACGCCGCCCGCGATCCAGCCGTACTTTTCGTTGGCGGTGGCGTCCGACAGATCGGAGAGCGCGAGCTTGTAGGCGACCGCGCAGTCGGCCGCGGGCTCCCCGGATTGATCGCAGTCACCGCCGGGGTTGAAGCGGGCGACCTGCCTCTCGAACGCCGCCTTCTTGTCGCTCTGCTGGTTCTTGTTGATCACGAGGTACGTGATGCCGCCCGCCGTGAGCGCGGCGCCGACGCCGGTCGCGATGTAGCCCCACGTGCGCTGGCTCACCGTGCGCGAGCGATACGCCGAGCGGGCTTCCGGCGTCGGAATCATGTCGACGCTGACGGTCTTGCTCGAGCCTTGCGGCACGTCGACCTTGCGCTCGAAGGGAAAGAACCCCGCGTGTTCGACGCGGAGCCAGTGCACCCCGCGCGGCAGGTGGAGCGGCGTCGTGTACACGCCGCGCGGCTGGCCGTCGACGAACGTGGTCGATTCCTTCTCGCTGATCGCGAGCGCCAAAAAGCCGCCCTCGCGGTCGAGCGCGCTCGGATCGAGCGCGGGTTCGAGCCCGAGCTCGCCCGAGCTGCCGGCACCGAGCGAGACGTTTTGCTTGGCGGACACGTAGCCGGGCCGGCGCACTTCGATCACGTGGTTGCCGGCCGGGATCGCGAGCGACGCGGCGAGCGGCGTCTTGCCGACCGCGTGGTCGTCGACCAGGACGTCGCAGTCGTTCAGCATGGTGCGCAACGTGAGGTGCGCCGGCTGCGTGTCGGACGGCTGGAGCTCGAACGCGACCGTGTCTTTGGCCAGGCCGACGACCGTGATTTGCTTCTGCATCGGCGCGTAGCCGGGCGCCGACATGGCGAGCACGTGCGTGCCCGAGCCGATGCGGAGCGGCGCCGCGAGCGGCGTCTTTCCGACCTGGAAGCCGTCGAGCTCGACGATGGCGCCTTCGACCGGGCTCGTGACCGTCACCTCGCCGATGAGCGCTGCCTGGCGCGCCCGTTCGTCCTTGGCGCGGCCGAGCCGGCCGGCGTCGAGTCCGGCGGGATTGGCGAGGAGTTTGTCGAAGGTGTCGACGGCCTGGACGGAACGCCCCGCGGCCGAGAGCACGAGCCCGATGTTGTAGAGCACCATCGGGTGCGGCACGAGCTCGTAGGCGCGCTGGAACTCGGCGAGCGCGCCCTCGTTGTCCTGCTGGTTGAAGAGACGCAGGCCGCGATCGAAGTGCTCGCGCGCTTCCGTCCGCACCGAGTCCGAGGCTTGAGCGCGCGCGCCGCCCGCGGCGCCGAGCACCGCGAGCATGCACGCTACCGACAGCGCGCGCGCCGAACGAAAACGGAATCTCGACACTTGCCGGCCCGAGGGCGAGCTCAGGTCCCGCACTGGTACGGCGCGCCGCCCGTGCTCTTGTCGCTGTCGCTCGTGTTGCCGCCGCCGTCGTCGAAGCTGCTGCCGCTTGCCGTGGTGACGGTGTAGTCGCAGCTGAGCGACTGGCTGAAGGACGTGTGATCCA
>DATJXW010000115.1:0-31879 GCA_035499895.1 Polyangiaceae bacterium
GGGGTGGATGCCGTCCTTCATCTTCGACTCCTCGGGGGCCCCGGGTTTTTCGGGGCCCGGGAACGTAGTCACTGATTGGCGATCCTTCAACCCGCTCCCCGGGTGATCGATGCGAATCCGTGGCCCGGCGCGCCGACCGCCCGGGCACCTCACGCGTGTTCAGCTGAGCCGCCCGTGGAAGGTCGGTGCACACAGGCCGTGTCCGGGTTTGTGCCAGATCCTTGCAGGGTCTTTGGCACAAACCGTAGTTTTCCTGCGATCATAGGACGCGTGAAATGGCGGAGCGGCCGGTCCAGAACTTGCTGAATCGCCGGCGGGAGCGGCGGATGCACACCTTACTCGTCAGAATCAGGGCGCTTTCCTTCCTCGCGGCGAGTCTCGGCTTCATGCTCTACGTGGCCGGCTGCGGGCGCGACGAGATCCTCGCGCAGTTTCCGGGGCAGGTGGCCGGCGCGGGTTCCGGCGCGACCGGGGGCGTCGGCGGCGTGGGAGGGGTCGGCGGGAAGGGCGGGACCGGTGGGAAAGGCGGCGCGGGGACCGGCGGAGTCGCAGGGACGGGCGGCAGTCCGACCCGTTGCGGCGACGGGATCTGTGCGGCGTCGGAGCGCTACGTGTGCGCCGCCGACTGCGGCAACGGCTATTGCGGCGACGGCATCTGCGACGGCTCGATCGGCGAATACAACGGGAGCTGCCCCGCCGACTGTCCCGCGAAGGTCGTGTGCGGCGACGGCTTTTGCGACGCGCGCGGCGGCGAGAGCTACCAGACGTGCTCGCGCGACTGCCCCGGCACGAGCTGCGGCGACGGCGTGTGCGACAAACTCGAGCTCGGCTGGTGCTCCGATTGCGGGAGCCGCTGCTACGACGGGCTCTGCCAGCCCGGTGAAGAGGGGATCTGCCCGGAGTGCGCCAACAACACCTGCGGCGACGGCGTGTGCGACGGCCAACTCGATTACGCGATGTGCCCGTGGGAGTGCGGCGTGTACACGTGCGGTAACGGCGCCTGCGATCAGTCGGATTACATCGCGTGCCCGTGGGAGTGCCCGCAGACCACGTGCGGCAACCTCGTGTGCGACGGCCTGACCAACGACGCCGCGTGCCCCTGGGAGTGCGGCAGCACCACGTGCAACAACGGCAAATGCGATCCGGCCGATTACCAGCAGTGCCCGATCGAGTGCGGCATCAAATCATGCGGCAACGGGCGTTGCGAATACACGGACTACGCGAGCTGCCCGTGGGAGTGCAACAACGCGACCTGCGGCAACGGCACGTGCGACATGGGCGACCAGAACACGTGCCCGTGGGAGTGCAGCGGCAACACGTGCGGCAACGGTACCTGCGACAAGAACGACACCATGGCGTGTCCGTGGGAGTGCACCTGCGGCAACGGCGTGTGCGATCCGAGCGACGCCGGCCACTGCCCGAACGAATGCGCGACGACCTGCGGGAACGGCAAGTGCGACGCTTCCGACCGCGCGAGCTGCCCGTGGGAGTGCGCGATGAACACCTGCGGCAACAAGCAGTGCGACATGGCCGACGCGCAGAACGGCTGTCCCGAAGAATGCCAGACGTGCGGCAACGGCAAGTGCGACCCCACGGATCAAAACTGCCCCCAAGAATGCAATCCGGCCGGCTGCGGCAACGGCTTCTGCGACGGCGCCGCCGACGCGCAGTGCCCCTGGGAATGTCAGTCGAACACCTGCGGCAACGGCCGCTGTGACAGCGCCGACTGGCAGAGCTGCCCCTCCGAGTGCGGCTACCTGTGCGGGAACGGACAATGCGACGGCAGCGACTACACGTACTGCCCCACCGAGTGCGGCGACTATTGCGGCGACGGCAAGTGCGAGCCGTCCGACCTCTACAACGGTTGCCCGAACGAGTGCCCCTTCACCTGCGGTAACGGCCGCTGCGAGTTCAACGAAAGCGACGCCACGTGTCCGCAGGATTGCTACTGCGGCGACAGCATCTGCTCGGTCGACGAGCAGACGACGTGCCTCGTGGACTGCGGCGTGTGCGGCGACGGCGTGTGCGGTTCGAACGAGGACGCGTCGAACTGCTACGCGGATTGCTCGACCTGCCGCGACGGCTTCTGCGAAGCTTCCGAGACGCCCCAGAGCTGCGCTTTCGACTGCTATTGCGGTGACGGCGTGTGCAGCAAGGGCGAGGAAATGACGTGCAAGTACGACTGCCCCGTCTGCGGCGACGGCTTCTGTTCGTACGGGTTCGAGGACGCGCTGAGCTGCCCCGGTGACTGCTCCCGCTGCGGCGACGGGTTCTGCGACGCCACGGAGTCCCGCGCGACCTGCTCGGGCGATTGTTATTGCGGCAACGGCAGCTGCGACAACGGCGAGACCGTGAACAACTGCGAATTCGACTGCGGCACGTGCGGCGACGGCACGTGCGGGGCGAACGAGTACCCGTGGAATTGTCCGGAGGATTGCTCGACCTGCGGGGACGGCTACTGCGAGAGCAACGAGAACCCGTCGAGCTGCCCGAACGACTGCACGTGCGGCGACGGCGTGTGCAGCACGGGCGAGACCTGCGCCGTCGACTGCCCGGTCTGCGGCGACGGCGTGTGCAGTCCGTTCTACGAGGACGTGTACAGCTGCCCCGCCGACTGCACCCGCTGCGGCGACGGCGTGTGTCAGGGGACGGAGACGCGCTCGAATTGCCCGAGCGATTGCCGTTGCGGCAACGGGACGTGCGACTCGGGTGAAACGGCCTCGAACTGCCCGCTCGATTGCGGCGTCTGCGGCGACATGGTGTGTCAGGCGTCCGAGCGGGGCGTGTGTTTCGCCGATTGCGGGAGCGGCGGCAGTTTCGGGGCTGGCGGGAGCTTCGGGGTCGGCGGGAGCTTCGCGGGTACGCCGGCGGCGGGCGCGGGCGGCGTCGGCGCGGCGGGCCCGTAAAACCGCCCCGCGCGCGCGGGGCGCGAGCGGACCCGCGAGGCGTGCATCCCGAGGCCCGCTTGGGCTATCCTCGGGCTCGATGGCCGTGGACACGACCGCACAGCGCGCCGTCGCGCTGCGTGTCGCCAAGTGGTTGATCGAAAGGGGTCGCCCGGACGAGGGTGTCGGCGTTCTCGCGGCCTGGGCCGCGAACGGTCCGAACGATTCCGAAGGACAGGAGCTCCTCGCCGAGGCGCTGCGCGTCGATCCGTCGGCCCGCGTCGGGCAAATGGCGTTCGAGCGCATGGAGGGGGTGCCCGGCGAGCACGGCGAGCTCGACGCGATGATCGCGCGCTACGCGCCGCCCGAGCTCGCGAAGCTCGAAGCCGAAATGAAGCGCCCGAGCTTTCGGCGCGCGCAGATGGGCTTCAACAACAACATCAAGTTCCAAGAGCAGGTCTTCCACGTTCAGACCGAGGACTCGGGGCTCGATCAGCCGCACATCATCACGCACCTTTTTGCGGACGGCGGGCGCGTGATCAAGAGCCACAAGCGTTCGTATGCGACGGAGGCGCGCCGGCCCGACGTGGCGGAGTACGTGCGCTCGCTCATGAAGGCGCAGCACCTCGAGATGGTGCTGAAGCTCCGCGAAGGCAGCTTCGATCAGGTGATCGCGGGCAAGCAGGTGGGCGGTCTCGAAGTTTTGACCGAGCCGCCCAAAGTCGACAATCTGAAGAAGCTCGCGAAGAAGAAAGAAGGCGCTCCGCCCTCGATCATTCCGCCGCCCCCGGCGCACGAACCGACCCCGCCGCCCGTCGCCGTCGGCCCCGCCGCGAAGCCGATCTACACGCTGCACGTGCTGCGGAGCCTCACGGGCGGCCCGGAACGCTATGATCTACCGATCAATGCGTCCCTCATCGGCGCGGAGGGCGCGGTGAATCTGCCGGGTGAGCGCTTCTGTCACCCGCGTGAGGCGGCGCTGAGCTTCGACGCGGGGCACGTCATGCTCGAGGATCTCGAGGGCGGCAACGGCGTCTTCTTGCGCATTCGCACGCCCGTCGAGCTCGAGATGGGCGACGAGTTCGTCGTCGGCGATCAGCTGCTGCGCATCGAGCGAAACCCCGTGGCCGACGACGGGCCCGACCCCGATCCGACGTACTTCTATTCGTCGCCGAAGTGGCCGTCGTCGTTCCGCGTGGTCCAGGTGTTCGAGGGCGGAGCGGTCGGCTGTTCCGTCGTCGCGCGCGGCAACACGCTCCAAATAGGTTCCGCGGTCGGCGACCTCATCTTCCCGGACGACCCGCTCGTCGCCGATCAGCATTGCCTCATCGAAGAGCAAGCCGGCATCATGGTGCTCACCGACTTGAGCTCGCGGACGGGCGTGTTCGTCCGCGTACGCGGCGCGCAAGAGCTCGTCCACGGCGACGAGCTCCTCGTCGGCCGGACGCGGCTCGTCCTCGACATCCCCACCAATCGCGCCGCCTAGTGCACCCAGCACACTTGCGCTCCACTAGCCGCTGAGCGCGAGCCCACAAAACACGAACGGCCGAGGAGCGCGTGGCGCCTCGGCCGTCCTCTCGCCTTGCGGCGTCAACTCACTTCGAGTCGGCCGGCTTCGCATCGCCGTCAGCCGGCTTCGCGTCGCCATCCGCCGCCGGAGCCGCGTCGCCAGCCGGCGCCGCGCTGTCGGCCGGGGCCGCCGCGGGGGCCTCGGGAGCAGCCGCTTCCGGAGTGGCCTCACCACCACCGCAAGCAAACGCAAGGAGCGCAACCGGGATCAGAGCAATCATCTTCGACATGTGGAGAATCCTTCCTTGCCGAGCTGTCACTGGGTGCGCTCGGACCTCGTTACAGACGCCGGATCTACCTGAACCGGCTCAGAAAGAGGGAGAAAATTCAGAAAATAAGAACGATTTTGCCGACTTGACGGACCCGCCGGCCGGCTTTCGAGCAAAATTGGCGGGAAGGAACCCGGGGGCTCGCGTGTTTTTGTTGGTCCGAGGACCGGTAGGCGTGAGCCGAAAGCGGTACCTTTGGCGTCCATTCCACGAAGCCCCCGTTCGTGCGGGGTGCGCTTTTTGACCACATGGTTCGCACTCCTTCAGCTGCCACGCGCCTCCGCCTGATCGGCGGGACGGCGACGGCCGACGTCGCGGCGGGCGGTCCGCCCGACGACGAGCTCGTCATTCGGGCGCGCGAGAAGGACGCGGGGGCGGTCGTCGCGTTCGAGGCGCTCTACCGGCGGCACGCCGCGACCGCGTTGAACCTCGCGGTGCGCATCCAGGGCAGCACGTCGGACGTCGAGGACGTCGTGCACGACGCCTTCGTGAAGGCGCACCAGAGCCTCGCCGAGCTGCGCGAGCCCGCCGCGTTTCGCTCGTGGCTCGGCAGCATCGTGGTGCGTCTCGTGCGCACGCGCCTGCGCCGCCGCCGCCTCGTCGCGATGCTCGGCCTGGCCACGCCCGAGCCGGTGGATCTCGACGCGGTCGCCGCTTCCGACGCCGATCCGGAGGTGCGCGCGCTGCTCGCGCAAGTGTACGCGCTCTTGCAGACGCTCCCCGCCGACGAGCGCATCGCGTGGACGCTCCGTCACGTGGAGCGGCATCGCCTCGAGACGGTGGCAAGCCTCGCGGGTTGTTCGCTCGCGACGGCCAAGCGCCGCATCGCGCGGGCTCAGGACTTTTTGGAAGAGCACTTCGTGTCGCCGTTCGCGGAGGACGCATGACGCGGCGGCTCGACGATCTGCCGCGTTTCCCGCTGCGCGAGCACGGCTCGTCCGAGCGGGTGGAGCGCATTTGGCGCCGGCTCGCTCCGGAGCTCGCGAGCGCGCCGGTGTGGGCGCGCCCGCAGGCGTTCTGGGCGCCGGCGGCGCTCGTGGTCGTGTTCGGCGCGGGCGTGTTCGTCGGCGCGCGCTGGGTCCACCCCGACAACGCGCCGCTCGCGAGCGCGGAGCGTCCCTCTCCCGTCGAACAAGCGACGGGACAGCAGGCGCCGCGCACGGTGCCGGCGGGGCCGACCAATCCGCGCGTGCACGTGCCGCCGCCGGTGCACCATGCGCGCTCGCCGGGCATGGGGGCGCCGCAGCTTGCGCCGTCCGTCGCCAAGCTCGCGGCTCCGGTCGCGTCGGTCGTGCCCACGACGAGCACGCCGGAGTGGGAGCGTCTGGCGGAGGCCGGCGACTTCGAAGCGGCGCACACGGCGCTCGTCGCGCAAGGCAGCTTCGAGTCGGTGCTCGGAACGGCGAGCGCGTCTCAGTCGATGACGCTGGGCGATATCGCGCGCGCCTCCGGGAGTCGCGAGCACGCCATCGCCGCCCTACGGCGCGTGGTGGAAAATTTCCGTGGTGCGCCCGAAGCGCCACTGGCGGCGTGGACGCTCGGTAACCTGCTCGATCAGGCCGGCGACGATTCGGGGGCGGCGTCGGCGTACGCTCTGTACCGGCGCTTGTCTCCAGGCGGCGATTTCGCCGAAGATGCGCTCGCTCGGGAGATCGACTCGGCGTTGTCGCTGAGCGACCTCGAGCTGTCGGCGCGTCTCATCGCCCAATATGAAAACGAGTTCCCGAACGGCCGCAGCCTGGAGGAGTTCCGCGCCGAGCTTGCTCGACGTTCGGAACGCGTTCCGGCTCCCGGTGCGGACGGGACTCAAGCGAGCGAGCCCGCCGCGCCGTCCGACGCCGTTCACCCGGACGCCGCCGGCTCGAAGCCGCTCCGCGCCGACGACGCGCCGGCCGGCCCCGCGAAGCCTTCGCAGAAGTAGCTTCTCCGGGCTGGTGGCGCTCGCGCTCGCGCTCGTCTGCCTTTCGCAGCCCGCGCGCGCGAACCCCGGCGTGGCCGCCATCGAAATCGACCCACGCGCCGAGGCTCTCGTCGACGCGCGGGCCCTGCGGCGCCGGGTCGAGCTCGAGCTCGCGGATCTGACGGTGCTGCCGCCGCCCGGCGAGCGCGAGGCGGCGCTGTTTTTTCGCGTGCTCTACGCCGGGAACGGCCAGCTTCGCATCGAGCTCTGGGAGCGCGGCGTGGCCTACGGCTCGCGTGTGGTCGCGGGTTCGACCGACGCCGGGCCCCTGTTCGCGCGCCGCGTGGCGCTCGCGGCGGCCGAGCTCGCGCGCGAGCTCAGCGACACGCGCGAAGACGAAGCGGCCGATCGCCTCGAAGCCAAACGCCGCAAGCTCGAGCTCGAGCGCGCCGCGCGCCGCCGCACGCTCGACGGCCCGCGCGCGTTGCGCGTCGGCGCGGCCGGCGCGTGGTCGCCGAAGTTCGCCGAGCTCGGCCCCGAGCTCGCCGCCGAGCTTCACGTCTATCGCCGAGAGCGCCTCGATCTCGACGCCGCGACCGGGTTCGGCGCCGCCGCCCGCGGCTCCGCGCTCGAAATGCTGACGCTCGGGCTCGGCCCGGCGCGCCGCTTCGTGCTCGGCCCGCGCTGGGACCTCGATCTCGGCTTGCGCGGCGCCGCATCGTTGCTCGAATTTTCCGGTGCGCGCGGTGTCGACGGCATCGCGCGGGAACGTCAGAGCTGGACCGCCATCCTCGAAGCACGCGTGCGTCTCGAGCCGAGACTGTCACGCGAGGTTCGGCTCGTCGTGGGCGTCGGAGCGGGCACGCTCCTCAGGCGGGTCCCGCTCGAGCTCGCAGACGGCCGAAAAAAGGACATCGAGGGGCCGTTTCTCGCGGGCGAGATCGCGCTTGTGCTCACGCCCCTCTGAGCCACGCGTCTCGGACGCGGCACGGCGCGAACGAGCGCTCTCGCGATACGTGAGGCCCCGGGTTAGACTGAGCGCGCGCGGAGCGGGGTTCATCGTCGCCCGGGCGCTTTGAGTTTGGACACACTCGCCCTCCTCGCCGACCTCGCGCGGGCGTTCGACGACCCGGACGCGGGGGCGGTTTCCGCCGCGCTGCGGGAGGTGCTCGCGCGGCACGGCCTCACGCGCGCGGAGGACGCGCCGGACCCCGTGCGGCCCGCGGTTTTGGCGCTCATTTCGGGCGCCGCGCGTCGCGTTTCGGACCGCGAAGAGCTGCTCCGCGCGCGCGAGCGCGCGCAAATGCTCTCGGAGGCGTCGTTCGAGGGCATCATGATCAACGTCGACGGCGCGATCATCGACGCGAACCAGCGCCTCGCCGACATGCTCGGCTACGAGCCGCACGAATTGCTCGGACCGCAGACGATGGAACGCTGCGTGGCCCCCGAGGATCAGCCGATGGTGCGCGAGCGCATGCGCGAACGGGTCGAAGGCGACTACGTCATCACCGGCGTTCGCAAGAACGGTTCGCGCTTCCGCGCCGAGATCCTGACCAAGCAGGGCAAGCTAGGCGGGCGCTCGGTGCGGGTCTCGGCGGTACGCGACGTGACGGAACGCGAGCGAACGCATGCGCTCTTGCGCGAGAACGAGGCGCGGCTGCGCGAGCTCGCCCAAACGGCGTTCGACCTCGTCGTCTACAGCCGCGACGGCGTCATGATCGACGCCTTCGGCAACTTCGAGCGGCCGCTCGGGCGCTCGCGCGAGGAGCTCGTCGGCAAGCGCATCATCGACTTCGTCGCGCCGGAATCCCGCGCCGACACGCTGTCTCACCTCGAAGGTCAGACGTCCGGCTCGTACGTGTCGGCGGGGGTGAACGGCGCCGGTGAAATCGTGCCGCTCGAGGTGGTCGGCGTGACGACCACGCTCGACGGCGTGCCGACCCGACTCTCGGGGTTGCGCGACCTGCGCGAGGCGCGCCGGGCGGAAGCCGAACGGCGTGAGTTCGACGCGCACCTCGAGCAGACGCAGCGCCTCGAGAGCCTCGGCGTGCTCGCCGGCGGCATCGCGCACGACTTCAACAATCTGCTGGTCGGCATCATCGGCGGCGCCGAGCTGCTGGCGCTCGGCAATCTCGCGCCGGAGGACCGCGAGTCGGTGCGCGCCATTCTCGACGCCGGCCAGCGCGCGGCGACGCTCACTTCACAGCTCCTCGCCTACGCCGGACAACACGACCTCGGCCGGCGCGAGCCGATCGACGTGGGCGCGCTCGTGAACGAGCTACGCCGCTTGCTCGCTCCGAACCTGTCCAAGAAGGCGCGGCTCGAAGTGAACGTCGAGCGCGGCGCGAGCGTGCTCGGCAACCGCGCGACCGTGCTCCAGGTGCTGATGAATCTGCTCACGAACGCCTCGGACGCGCTCGGCGCCGAGGCGGGCGTCATTCGCGTCCGCGCCGAACGCGTCGCGGCGCCGGGTGAGCGCTTCCGCCACGCGCTCGGCGCGCTCGTCGAGGAGCTGCACGGCCCGTTCACGCTGATTCAGGTCGAAGACACCGGCGTCGGCATGGACGAGCCCACGAAACGGCGAATTTTCGAGCCGTTTTTTTCGACCAAGAAGAAGGGTCACGGGCTCGGACTCGCCGCGTGCCTCGGCATCGTCTCCGGACACGGCGGCGCGATTCACGTCGAGAGCGCGCCCGGTCGCGGCAGTACCTTCTCGGTGTTGCTCCCGGCCACCGACGGCGGGCCGGCCGTACCCGACGAAACACCGGGCACGGGCTCCGGCCGCGTGCTCGTCGTGGACGACGAGCAAGTCGTGCGGCGTCAGGTGCGGCGCATCCTCGAGAAACACGGCTACGTCGTGCTCGAGGCGCAAGACGGTCGCAGCGCGCTCGCCGAGCTCGAGCGCGAGCGCGTGGATCTGGTCGTGCTCGACGTGACGATGCCTGAGCTCGACGGCACCGAGGTCGTGCTCGAAGCGCGCGCGCGCGGCCACGCGATGCCGATCGTGCTCGTCTCCGGCTACGCGGATTTCCCGCTCGAAACCCGGCTCGAGCGCGGCATGTACAGCGACTTCCTGCCGAAGCCCTTCGCGCTCGCGGACTTGCTCGCCGCGGTCGAGCGCGCGCTCAGCTCGTGAGCGCGAGCCGCACGGCGCGCTCCAGGCTCACGAAGCGACCTTCGACGCGAAAGCAGCGCCCCGCGGCGTCGGCTTCGACCCGGCGCGAGCCGCGGACTTTGATCCGCACCTCGGTGCCTTCGAACGTCGCGACGAGCGAGGAACCGGGCGGCGAGGCCGCGGGCGCGAGCAGCGTCACGCGCTCCCCGTCCGTCTCGATCACGAGGGCGCTCGCGCCGTTCGGCAGAGCGAGCTCCTTCATCCGCGCCTCCCGCGTTGCATCGCTTCGCGCGCTTCCTTGTCGGCGTCGCGGGTGCGAAGCATCTGCCGCTTGTCGTACTTCTTCCGGCCGCGCGCCTCGGCGAGCTCGATCTTCGCGCGATTTTGCTTGAAGTAGCACTTGGTGACGATGAGCGTCATGCCGTCGCGCTCGTTCGCGCCGCGCAGCTTGTCGATCTGCTCCTTGTGCAGGAGGAGCTTGCGCGGCCGGCGCTCTTCGTGGCCGAAGGCCGCGTGCTTCAGCGGTGGAATTCGGAGCCCGCGCACCCACGCCTCTCCGCGCGCGTCGATGTCGACGAAGGCGTCGGTGAGGTCGGCCGAATTCTCTCGGAGTGAGCGCACCTCGCTCCCGATGAGCACGAGGCCCGCCTCGAACACGTCGCCGATCTCGTAGTCGAAAGACGCGCGGCGATTCTTCGCGACGAGCCGATCGCCGCCTTCCTTGCCGTGCTTTTTGTCCTTCGCTGCGGCCATGTGTCGGCGCCGTGTGGGCTGAACGGAGGCCGAGTCATACCCGAGATCGCGCCGCGTGCCTCCTTTTCGCGACCGAGTTCGGGGTGCTACCCTTTCGGCCGTTTCGCTCGCGACCGGGCTCGGCGGCGAGCCACTTTCCCCGCCCTTTCACGCGATGAGTGCTCAGAGCGCCGAATCCAGCGACCCGCCGCAGCTAGCCCCGGGAACGGTCGTGGCGGCGCGCTATCGCGTCCTGAATCTCATCGGCACGGGCGGCATGGGCGCGGTCTATCGCGCCGAGCACGTCCACATGCGGAAGACGGTGGCGCTCAAGTTGCTCCACCCGGAGCTCTTGCGCGTGGGCGAGGTCGTGCAGCGCTTCGAGCGCGAGGCCATCGCGGCGGCCCGCATCGACCATCCGAACGTCGTCGCGGCGAGCGACTTCGGCAAGCTCGACGACGGCTCGTTCTATCTCGTCCTCGAGTACGTCGACGGCACGAGCCTGCGTCAACTCCTCGAGCGAGGGCCGCTGCCGGCCGCGCGTGCGCTCAACATCGCGCGCCAGACCGTGCTCGCGCTCGGCGCGGCGCACGCCGCGGGCATCGTCCATCGCGATCTCAAACCCGACAACGTGATGCTCGTCCCCGGACCGGACGGCAGCGACCGCGTGAAGGTGCTCGACTTCGGCATCGCGCGCGTCGCGCCGCCGAGTGAGAATCGTGACGCGACGAAGCTCACGCGCGTCGGCGTCGTCATGGGTACGGTCGCGTACATGTCGCCCGAACAAGCGACGGGGCAGGCGATCGACGAGCGGACCGATCTCTATTCGCTCGGCGTCATGATCTACGAAATGATCGCGGGCGTCGTGCCGTTCGACGCCGAGCTGCCGTCGCAGGTGCTCGCGCGCCAGCTGGTCGAAGCGCCGCCGCCCTTGCCCGAGGGGACGGCGCCCGCCCTCGCCGAGCTCGTCTACGATCTGATGGAAAAGAAGGCGGACGATCGCCCGCCGAACGCACAAGCGGTGCTCGACCGCCTCGTCGCGCTCACTCCGACGCCGTCGGGCCGCGTTCTTCCCCTGAAGAAGCCGATCCCGCGGGCGCTCGTGCTCGGCGTCGGTGCCGGGGCACTCTTGCTCGGTATCCTGCTCGCGCTCCTCGGCCGCTCGCACGCCGACGTGGCCGCGCCGAGCGCCGACCCGGAGGCGAGCGGCTCCACGAGCGTCGCCGCAACGGCCAGCGCGGCGCCCGCACCGCCGCCTGCCGCGCCGCCGCCCGTGGTGGCCGCGACGACGTCCGCCCCGACGGCTTCCGTGACGAGCGAATCGGCGGAAAAATCCGCGGGCAAATCGGCGAGCCCGAAAGCGAACAAGAGCGCCGCGAAGGCGAAATCGGCGAGCGCGCCCGCGCAAACCACGAGTCGTCCCGCGCCGCCGCCTCCTCCTCCTCCGCCGGCGAAACACAAGACGGGCCCGGGCGGCATCTACATTCCGCCGCCGAGCGAGTGGTTCAAGAACTGAGCTTGCGCTTCGCGTAGTCCGGCTTCACGTTCGGTGACCCTGCGATGCTCCGCACCGTCCTCGAAGGAGCCGAAACTCACAATCTGAAGGGCGTGGACCTCGAGCTCGTCCCCGGCGAGGTCGTGGCCGTCGCCGGCGTGTCCGGCTCGGGCAAGAGCAGCCTCGCCATCGACACGCTGTATTCGGAAGGGCAGCGGCGTTTCGTCGAGAGTTTCAGCCCCTACGCGCGGCAATTTCTCGAGCGTCTCGAGCGGCCGCCGACGCGCCGGCTCGAGCCGGTACCGGCCGGCATCGCGGTGGATCGGCGCGCGCCGGTGAAGAGCTCCCGCTCCACGGTCGCGAGCATGGCCGACATTCAGCCGTATTTGGCCGCGCTTTTCCTGCGTGAAGCCCAGCCGGTGTGCCCCGAGCACGGCGTCGAGGCGAGGTTTTTGGATCCGCGCGCGGCTGCCGAACGCGTCACCGAGGCGCTCGGCGCGGAGCGCGCGACGCTGACCTACTCCGTGCCCGTCGCGGACAAGGAGCGCTACCTCGAGGTGCGCGAGGCGCTGATCAAGGACGGCTACCGGCGCGTCTTCGAGCGTGGCGTGGCGGTCGACCTCGACGAGCTCGCGCCGTCGCGCGCCAC
The DNA here is from genome assembly GCA_035499895.1 of Polyangiaceae bacterium. Classification (GTDB taxonomy): domain Bacteria; phylum Myxococcota_A; class Polyangia; order Polyangiales; family Polyangiaceae; genus PMG-095. The sequence goes on from DATJXW010000115.1 coordinate 12,615, forward strand.
GAAGGCGAAGACGCTCGAGGTCGTGCTCGATCGCTTGCAGCCGAGCCGCGACGCCGAGCGTCTCGCGCAGAGCATCGAAGCGGGGTGGAGCCGCGCCGCCGGGCTCGTGAGCGTCCATGGGGAGACGACGCACGTGAGCGTGCGGCAGGGTTTCGGTTGTCCGGAGTGCGGCCGAGCGCTCGAGCCGCCGCGCTCCGGGCTCTTCTCCTACGAATCCGCGCTCGGCGCCTGCGCGGAGTGTCGCGGCTTCGGTCGCACGCTCGGCATCGACGTGCCGAAGGTGTTGCCCGATCCTTCGCTCTCGCTCGCGGGCGGCGTGATTCGCCCGTGGCGCGGCCGTTCGACGAAGTGGGAACGCGCCGAGCTCGCGAAGATGTGCAAGCGCCACGGCATTCCGCTCGATCGTCCCTTCGCCGAGCTCAGCGCAGCCGAGCGCGAAATCGTGCTGAACGGCGACGGCAGCTGGCACAAAGGCTTGTTTCCCGGCGTCCTCGGCTGGTTCAAATGGCTCGAGACCAAGGCGTACAAGCTGCACGTCCGCGTGCTGCTCTCGCGCTACCGCTCGTACGACGTGTGCCGCGCCTGTGCCGGCCAGCGCCTGAACGCGACGGCGCTCGCGTATCGCGTCGGCGGCAAGAGCCTCGCCGGGTGGAACGCGCTCGAAATCAGCGGCGCGCGCGCGCTCATCGACGCCTTCGTCGCGAAGACGGGGCAAGGTGAAATCGCGCGGAGCGAGCTCGCGCACCGGCTCGGCTATCTCGAAAAGGTGGGGCTCGGCTACCTGACGCTCGATCGCCAGGCGCGCACGCTCTCGGGCGGCGAAGCGCAGCGCGTGACGCTCACGGCGGCGCTCGGCACTTCGCTCGAGAGCGCGCTGTTCGTGCTCGACGAGCCGACCGTCGGGCTACACCCGAGCGACGTGCCGCCCGTGAACGCGATGCTGAAGGACCTCGCGTCGCGCGACAACGTGGTGCTCGTCGTCGAGCACGACCCGGTGCTGTTGCGTTCGGCCGATCGCATCGTCGAGCTCGGCCCGGGTGCGGGCAGCGCCGGTGGACACATCGTGCGCGACGCGCCGCCCTCCGCGTTCACGAGCGCCGACACGGCCACGGGCCGCGCGCTCGGCGGCGCGCGGTTCGCGGCCCGCACGCCGCGGCCCGCCGAGAAATGGCTCGAAATCAAGGGCGCGCGCGCGAACAACCTCCGCGACGTGAGCGCGAAAATCCCGCTCGGGGTCATCACCGCGATCACGGGGCCGAGCGGCTCGGGCAAGAGCACCCTGGCCGTCGACGTGCTCTACCGCGCGCTCGCGCGCTCGCTCGGCGATCTCGACGTCGAGCCCGCGGGCGAGCACGCGCGCCTCGCCGGCGCGAGCGGCATCGCGCGCGTCACGCTGGTCGATCAGCTGCCGCTCGGACGCACCTCGCGCGGCAACGCCGCCACGTACACGAAGGCGTGGGACAGCGTGCGCGCGCTCTACGCGAAGGAGCCCGAAGCCGTCGCGAAGCACCTCGGCGCTTCGCACTTCTCGTTCAACGTCGAGGACGGCCGTTGCCCGAGCTGCGCCGGCGAAGGCTACGAGACGGTCGAGATGCAATTTCTCGCCGACGTGCGGCTCCTCTGCCCGGTGTGTCAGGGCAAGCGTTTTCAGGAACGCGTGCTCGCGGTGCGCCATCGCGGCGTGAGCATCGCCGAGCTGCTCGATTTCACGGTGGACGACGCCGTGGCTCATTTCGCGGGCGAAGCGGCGATTTTGCGCGCGCTCGGGCCGGTGCAGAAGCTCGGCCTCGGCTATCTGCGGCTCGGCCAGCCGCTCTCGACGTTCTCGGGCGGGGAGGCGCAGCGGCTCAAGCTCGCGCGCGCCCTCGCCGAGAAACACGACGGCGCGCTCGTGATCTTGGACGAACCGAGCGCCGGGCTTCACGCGGACGAAGTCGTGCGCGTCGTCGATGCGCTCGACGCCATCGTCACGATGGGCGGCAGCGTGATCGTCGTCGAACACGATTTGGATCTCGTGAACGCCGCCGATTGGGTGATCGATCTCGGCCCGGGTGCGGGCAGCGCGGGCGGCTCCATCGTCGCGACGGGGACGCCGGCGGACGTGGCGCGGACGGAGACGCGGACGGGCGTCGCGCTCCGCGAGCACCGGACGCGCGCCGCGGACGCTGGAACGGCGAGCGCGGCGGCTTCGACTTCGGACACGGCGGTCGCCCCTAAAAACAAAGCTTCCCCACGCGCGCGGCTCAAAAACGGCGCGCCGAACGCCGGGAACGGCGCCGCTTCGGAGTGGAGTTTGGGTAGGGGGGCACGGCGCGTGAACGGGACTGACTCACGCCGGAACGGCGGCGTCACGCACGCGAACGGGCACGCGGCGCGCGCCGTCGAGCCGCGGTCGCTCGCCGTGTCGCACGCGCGCGAGCACAACTTGAAGGACGTGTCGCTCGGCATCCCGCACGGGTCGCTCACGGTCGTGACGGGGCCGAGCGGCTCGGGCAAGAGCACGCTCGCGTTCGACGTCGTGTTCGCGGAAGGACAGCGGCGGTTCTTGGAGACGCTCACGCCGTACGCGCGTCAGTTCTTGCCGACGATGCCGCGGCCGGACGTCGACGCGGTGACCGGCATTCCGCCCGCGATCGCGCTCGAGCAGCGCACGGCGCGCGCCGGCGGCTCCTCGACGGTCGCGACCGTGACCGAGGTGGCGCATTATTTGCGGCTTTTGTACGCGAAAGTCGGCACGCCGCATTGTCCCGATCACGACACCGCGATCGAGCGCACGACGCGCGCCGCGGTGACCGAAGCCGTGCGGCGCGTGCGCGGGAAGCGCTGGCTGCTCGCGCCGGTCGTGAAGGCGCGCAAGGGCACTTACCTCGACGTGTTCACGGCCGCGTCGCGCGGCGGCATCGAGCTCGCGTTCTGCGACGGCACGCGCGTGTACACGGAGTCGCCGCCGAAACTCAAGAAGGCGCTCGAGCACGACATCGATCTCGTCATCGCCGGGTTCGACGACACCTCGACGTTCGACGACGCCACGCTCGAACGCGCGCTCTTGTGGGGCGAAGGCGAGCTCAAGCTCCGCACCGAAGCCGGCTCGGAGCAGCTCTTCTCGACGACGAGCGCGTGCCCGAAGTGCGGCTTCTCCGTCCCCGAGCTCGACCCGCGCTTCTTCTCGTTCAACACGAAGCAGGGCCGCTGCGAGACGTGCGAGGGCGCCGGCGTGATCCACGAGGAGGAGCGCGTCGGGCGCGGCAAAAAAGCCGAGATTTACCTGGTGGAGCACCCGTGTCCGGCCTGCGACGGCGCGCGGCTCGCGCCGGTGCCGCGCGCGGTGCGGCTCGAGGGCGAGCGTTATCACGAGCTCACGGCGCGCTCGGTGCGCGGCGCGCTCGCGCGCGTGCGCGAGTGGTCGTTCGAGGGCGATCGCGCGCTCGTGGCCAAGCCGGTCGTGGCCGAGCTCGTGCGGCGCCTGGAGTTCTTGGACGAGGTGGGGCTCGGCTACCTCGCGCTCGATCGCGCGGCGGGGACGCTGTCGGGCGGCGAGATGCAACGGCTCAGGCTCGCGGCGCAGCTCGGCGCGGGGCTCACCGGCGCGCTCTACGTGCTCGACGAGCCGACGATCGGCCTCCACCCGCGCGACACCGGTCGCTTGCTCGGCAACTTGCGGCGGCTCGTGGATTTGGGGAGCACGGTGCTCGTCGTCGAGCACGACATCGACACGATTCGCGCCGCCGATCATCTGGTCGACCTCGGGCCCGGCGGCGGCGCGCGCGGCGGGCGCATCGTGGCGGAAGGGTCGCCCGCGGCGGTGCTCGCGAACGCGGAGTCGCCGACCGGGCGCGCGCTCGCGGCCGATCCGAAGCCGCGCGCGGCGCTCGGCGTACCGCGCGGGCACGCGATGCTCGAGCTCACGGGCGCGAGCGAGCACAACTTGAAGGGCGTTGATCTCGCCGTGCCGCTCGGACGCTTCGTGGTCGTCGCGGGCGTGAGCGGTTCCGGCAAGAGCACGCTCGTGCGCCAGGTGTTGCTGCCCGCGGTGCGTCAGGCGCTCGGTCTCGTCACCGACGAACCGGGCGCCTTCGCGAAGCTCGCCGGCCACCAGCCGATCGCGCGCGCTCTCTCGGTCGATCAGTCGCCGATCGGCCGCACGCCGCGCTCCGTGCCCGCGACGTTCCTCGGCATTTGGGATCCGATCCGGCGTCTCTTCGCGGCCGCGCCCGAAGCGAAGATGCTCGGCTTCGATCCGTCGCGCTTCTCGTTCAACACGCCGAAGGGCGGCCGTTGCACGACGTGCGAGGGCCAAGGCGCGCTCACGCACGAGATGTCGTTTTTGCCCGACGTGGTCACGGCGTGCCCCGCGTGCGGCGGGCAACGCTTCGAGCCGCAGACGCTCACGGTGCGCTACCGCGGGCTTTCGGCCGGCGACGTGTTGGCGCTCACGGCCGAAGAAGCCGTGCGCGTCTTCGAGGCCCACCCGACCATCGTTGCGCCGCTCCAGACCTTGTGCGACCTCGGCGCGGGCTACATCACGCTCGGCCAGGGCTCGCACACGCTTTCCGGCGGTGAAGCCCAGCGCCTCAAGCTCGCGACGGAGCTCACGGCGGGCTCGCGTCACGAGCACACGCTTTACGTCTTGGACGAGCCGACCACGGGCCTCCACGTCGCCGACGTCGAGAAGCTCGTGCACGTTCTCGGCCGGCTCGTCGAGCGCGGGGACACGCTGATCGTCATCGAGCACCATCCGCAGGTCATGGCCGGCGCCGATTGGCTCATCGAGCTCGGCCCCGACGGCGGCGACGCGGGCGGCCGCATCGTCGCGGCCGGCGCGCCGCGCGACGTCGCGAAGAAGAAGACGGCGACCGGCGGGGTGCTCGCGGCGATGAGCGCCGTCTGAGCCTCGAACCGCGCCGGACGCCCGCGCGGCATGGCGATTGACCGCCCGGCGCCGTGGCCTATCATCGACGCGCGAGCATGGGGACGATGGCCTGGCGTTTCGAGGGGCGACTCACCGTCGTCGTGCACGGGCCGAAGAACCCGAGCAATCTCGAATGGCAGAGCATGCTGCGCGACGAGACGCAGCGCGGGCGTCAGGAGCGTGGAGTGACGCTCGTCGTCTCGCACGGCGGCGGCCCCGACGGGCGTCAGCGCGAGCTCTTGGGCCAGCAGATCGCCGGCAAACCGGCGCCCACGTGCATCATGACCGCGAGCGTTCTCGTGCGCGCCATCACGGCCGCGCTGCTCTTCTTCAATCGGACGATGAAGGTGGTCGGCCTCGACGAGACGCAGCGCGCCTACGACTTCTTGGATCTTTCGCGCGACGAGCGGACGGCGGCGGACCGCGTGCGTGCCGAGCTCGAAGCGGAGCTCGGGCTCGGTCCCGCGGTGCCGAAGGCCGCCTCGGATCGCTGACGCGGCGTTCAGTCGCGACCGCGGATGAACGCGAGGAGTGACGGCATCACCGGGTCGTCGTCCATGCCCATGCGCACCACCGCGTCGTTGTGACCGAGGCCCACAAGCTCGACGAACCGAGCCGGGCTGCCCAGCTCGCCGCAGCGCTTTTTCAGCTGCCGAAAGGCGTCGCGGCAGACCGCTGCGTCCCCCGTCGTGTCCATGACCAACAGGCGCGGATGGCGGGCGCGCGCATACGTGACGGTGGAGTGCGCCGCGAGCGCCGCCGAGTCGGGGCCGAACAAGCGGCGCATGATGGCGGCTTGCTCGGCCGAGAACGCGGGCAACGACGCCTCGAGATCGAAGATGCCGTCGAACGAGACGAAGCCGGCAACGGAGTCGGGCTCGACGCCGTGGCGCGCGAGAATGCGCGGGTCGAGCGCGAGCAGTGAAACCAAATGACCGCCGGCGGAATGGCCGAACACGAAGAGCGGCCCGCAGCCCCAAGCAGGACAAGAATCGTGCACGAAGCGCACGGCGCTCGCGATGTCGTCGAGGGAATCGTCGCCGTGCTGAATCGCCGGGTATTGCCGATAACCGATGACGGCGGCGGCGACGCCCTGCCGCGCGAACGCGACCCCGACGTTGCCGAAAGTGCCAATCAGCGGCTCGAGCCAGCGCCGGTCGAGCGGACTCCAATAGCCGCCGTGCACGAAGACGACGATGGGGAACGGCGCCGCGGCGTTTCGCGGCAGATAGAGATCGAGCTGCCGCTTCGGGTCCGCGGCCCCCGCCACGTAAGGGACGTTCAGTCGCCGCTCCACCTCGCCGAGGCGAGCGTAGTAGTTGCGGCGTGCGGGCCAGAACCAGACGAGTGCGAGTGTGGCGATACCGCCCACGACCCAGGCGATGCGCTTCCTACGCACGCGGCGACTGGGGCGGCCGGGGGATGAGGGCTGTGGCTGGGACGAATCCACCGCCGTTGGACACCGCGCTCGACCGGGAGTTCCCCCGCGCTCGAGCCTCGACTACTTCATGATCGAGCGAGACCCACGGTGAAACTGACGAAGGCGATCATCCCCATGGCCGGACCGGCGCACCGGGACCTGCCGCTGCAACACGTGACGACGGGCGACGGGCGGACCAAGCGCGTCGCGGCGCTGCAGATCGAAGAGCTCTTGGCCGCGGGGATTCGGGAGGTCGCGCTCGTCACGCCGCCCGGCGCGCACCCGGTGTTCGAGGAGCTCGTGCGCCAGTTCGGGCCCGCGATCGTCCTCCAAGAGCAAACGGAGCCGCGCGGCTTCGGTGACGCGGTGCTCGGTCTCGAGCGCTGGGTCGGGGACGAGCCGTTCGTCTTGCAGGTGTGCGACCACGTGTTCGTGACCTACGCGCAGAAGTCGTGCACGGCGCAGCTCATCGAGGTCGCGACGCGCGAGGGTTCGAGCGTGTCGGCGGTGCAGGCGACGGCCGAGAGTCAGCTGCCCTACTTCGGGGTGGTCGGCGGCCAGCGCGTTCACGGCACCGACGATCTGTACGTGATCGAGACGATCATCGAGAAACCGACGCCGACCGTCGCCGAGGTCGAGTGCTTGATCCCGGGACTGCGGCTCGGCTCGTACCTCGCGCTCTTCGGGACGCACGCGCTCACGCCCGACGTGTTCCGGCCGCTCCGCGAGCGCTCCGACGCGCTGAAACCCGGACAAAAACTCGGACTCACGGAGTCGCTCGCCGCGCTCGCGAGCCGCGAACGCTATCTCGCGCTCGAGGTGCACGGGCACCGCGTCGATCTGGAAGGGCCGTTCGGGTTGCTCCGCGCGCAGCTCGCGCTCGCCCTGCACGGCTCGCGCCGCGACACCGTGCTGCGCCTGATGCTCGAAGAGGTCGCGTACGCCGAGCGGCGGCAGGACTGACGCGCCATGCACCCGCTGGTTCGAGCCATCCTCGCGCCGGACGCCGCGAGCAAAGTCGGCGCGTTCGAGCGCTTCATCCGCGACGCGAGCCTCGCGGAGCTGCTCGAGGCGGGCCGCCTGCTCCACGGCTTCGCGGTCGACGGCGAGCGCAACGCGTACCAGCGCGTGCGCGCGGCCTTTTACGCGCACGCCCTCTACCGCTACGTGCTGCCGCGGCGCTCCGAGCTGCCGCGCGCCGGCAAGATCCCGTGGCACGCGCAGGAGCTCCTGCTCGAGCGCCGGTTCGCCGCCGCGTGCGACGTGCTCCTCACGGCCGTCGCGGAGGCCGGCCCGAGCGACGCTCTCGCGAGCGGTCTCGCCGCGGCGTATCACGGCTTGGGCTTTCAAATCCTGGCCACGCAGGTGCAGCGCTCGGTGCGCGCGCTCCGCGGCAATCGCTGGATGTTCCGCACCGGACACGCGCTCGATTTGCCGCTGCGCGTGCGGCCCGAGCTCCTCGCCGCCGACGCGAGCGGCATCGGCCGAGTGCTCGTCGAGCGCACGCCGGTGCGCATGGATCTCAGCCACAGCGGCTGGAGCGACATCTTCTTCCTCGGCATGGATTATCCCGAGGGCGCGCGCGTCCTCAACGTGTCGGTCGATCTCGCCGTGCGCGGCCGCGACCGGACGACGCAGCCGCCCATCACCTGCTTCTTCCGCGTGATCGACGAGCCGGTGCTCCGGCTCGCGAGCGTCGACCTCGACGCCGCGGCGGATCTCACCGAGGTCGCGGAGGTGTTCGACTATGCGCGCGACCACCTCGGCTTGTTGAAGGCGGCCGTGATCGCGGCCGGGCTCGTGCCCCCGGCGCTCGAAGGCTCGGGGCAGCCGCTCAAGCTCGTGCTCGAGCAGCTCGTCGGGCCGGGGCGCGGCATCGAGCTCGTGAGTCAGGTGAGCGACATCCCGAAGGGCAGCCGTCTCGCGGTGTCGACGAACCTGCTCGGCGGGCTGATTTCGCTGTGCATGCGCGCAACGGGGCAGGTGTCGGCGCTCACCGGCTCGCTCGGCGACGGCGAGCGGCGCACCGTCGCGGGGCGCGCGATTCTCGGTGAATGGCTCGGCGGGTCGGGCGGCGGCTGGCAAGACAGCGGCGGCCTCTGGCCCGGCATCAAGCTCATCGAAGGCGTGCTCGCCGCGGCCGAGGACGTCGAGCACGGCTCGAGCCGCGGTCGCCTGCTCCCGCGGCACTCCATCCTCGAAAAAGACGTCGTCTCCCCTGACGCACGCAAGCGCCTCGAAGATTCGCTCGTGCTCGTGCACGGCGGCATGGCCGCGAACGTCGGACCCATCCTCGAGATGGTCACCGAGAAATTCCTGCTCGGCACCGCGCGCGAGTGGGACGCGCGCCAGGAGCTCCTCGCGACGTTCGACGCCATCGTCACGGCACTCTCCGCCGGCGACGTGCGCGAGCTCGGGCGCTTGACGACGCGAGCGTTCCGCGGGCCGCTCGAAGCGATCGTGCCGTGGGTGACGAACGCCTACACCGAGCGCTTGATCTGCGAAGCCGAAGCGGCGCTGGGCGCTGATTTTTGGGGGTTTTGGATGTTGGGGGGCATGTCGGGCGGCGGCATGGGCTTCATCGTCGACCCGCGGCGCAAGGCCGAGGCGGAGACGCTCCTGCTCGGCGCCATGCAGCGCGCCAAGCGCGATCTCGAGACGGGGCTGCCGTTCGCGATGGACCCGGTCGTCTACGGCTTTTCGATCAACGAAGCCGGCACGTCCGCGGAGCTCCTGTCGGGCCCGACGGCGATCCTTTCGCCCGAGTACTACGCGTTCCAGCTACCGCGCTGGCACGAGCAAGGGTCGCGCTCGTTTTCGGTGGCGCGCCGGCGCGAGCTCGACGCGTTCGCGAGCGAGTACTTGCGCGGCGAGCGCGCCGAGGGCGTGAGCCGCGCGCTCGTGCGCCGGCTCTTTCCCGCCGCGGTGGCGCAGGAGCAGGGGCCGTCGCTCGACGCGCTGCTCGAACGCCACGGTTTCGACCCTGAACAGCACGAGCGCATTCGGCGCGAGCTCTTGGCGGGTCGCATCGGGCTCGCGCAGAATCGACTGCCCGCCGATACGGTGATCGAAGACGTGCGCGCGCGCGACGTGACGCCGTACGCGAGTCTCGGCCCGGACGCCGAGAACGCCGGTCGCGCGGCGCTCGCCCGCGGCGAGGCCTGCGTCGTGACGCTCGCGGCCGGCGCCGGCAGTCGCTGGACGCAGGGCGCCGGCACCGTGAAGGCGCTCCACCCTTTCGCGAAACTCGGCGGTCGTTTTCGTACCTTCGTCGAGGTGCACCTCGCGAAGACGGCGCGCACCGGTCGCGTCGCGGGAGCCGTGCCGCCGCACGTCTTCACGACCAGCTTTCTCACGCATGCACCGCTCGAGCGTTTGCTCGAGCGCGAGGGACGCTACGGCTTCGGCGGCGCCCTCATGCTGTCGCCCGGCAGCTCGATCGGCCTCCGCCTCGTCCCGACCGCGCGTGACCTGCGTTTCGCGTGGGAGCAGCTGCCGCAGCAGAAACTCGAGGAGCGCAAGGAGAAGGTGCGCGAGAGCGGGCGCAAGGCGCTCCTCGATTGGGTCGCCGAGAAGGGCGAGGCGAGCGACTACCGCGACAACGTCGCGACGCAGTGCGTGCACCCCGTCGGGCACTTTTACGAGGTCGCGAATCTCGTCATCAATGGCACGCTCGCGCGCCTGCTCGAGGCGCAGCCGGCCCTCCGGTATTTCCTGGTTCACAACATCGACACACTCGGCGCGGACCTCGACCCGCGGCTCCTCGGGGCGCACATCGGCCGGCAAGCCACGTTCAGCTTCGAGGTGATCGAACGCAGGCTCGAAGATCGCGGCGGGGGTCTCGCGCGCGTGGGCGGCCGGCCGCGCATCGTCGAGGGGCTCGCGCTGCCGAGCGACGAGGACGAGGCGAAGCTCGGTTTTTACAACTCACTCACGACGTGGGTCTCCATCGACCCGCTGCTCGCTCTGTTCGGACTCACGCGCGCGAGCCTCGCCGACGAAACATTGGCTCGGCGGGGGGTTCGCGCGCTCGCCGCGCGCCTCCCGACCTACGTCACCTTAAAGGAGGTGAAGCGACGCTGGGGCAACGCGCAGGAGGACGTGCTCACGGTGGCTCAATTCGAGAAGCTCTGGGGCGACGTGAGCGCGCTGCCCGACGTGGCCATCGACTACTTCGTGGTGCCGCGCGAGCGCGGCCAGCAGCTGAAAGACGTGGCGCAGCTCGACGGCTGGGCCCGCGACGGCTCGCGCGAATACATCGAGCGCATCAGCGGTTTCGCCTCGATTTGAGCCGTCCCGGACCGCGAAGTCGACGCGATTTCACCCCTGGGGCATGCCGCGACGGCGTGAAAGGGAGTGGCGGTTTGTGCCGGTCGGTCTTAAGCAGCCGTGCGAACCCATGCCAGCGACCGTGAATGAGCACCCTTCGCGTCCGAGCTACGCCCGCCCGCAGAGCGACCGCGTTCCCGGACCAACGCCGAGCCCCTCGGGTCGGCCCGATGCCTCGCAACGGCCGTCCGGCCCCGCGCCCGCGCGCCCGCGACGAGGCCGGCGATTCTTTGCGTACGTCGCGCTGATCGGCGGCGCGCTCGCCGTGATCGTCGTGCTCGGCTTCCTGAAGTTTTCGCAAATCTCGATGCTGATCGGCTTCGGCAAGAAGATGCAGGCGGCCGGGCCGCCGCCCGAGTCCGTGAGCACGCGCAAGGCGGAGCGGCAGACGTGGGAGAACACGTTGAACGCGGTCGCGAGCGTCGTCTCGGCGAAGGGCGTCGCCCTCGCGAACGACTCGGCCGGCGTGGTCTCCGCGATCCACTTCGACTCCGGTCAGATGGTGAAGCAGGGGCAGGTGCTCGTGGAGCTCGACTCGCGCGTCGAGCGCGCGCAGCTCGCGTCCATCATCGCGCAACGCGAGCTCGCCGAAACGCAGGCCAAACGTTCGCAGACGTTGCTCGGTACCGGCGTCATCGCGCAAGCCGCCGCCGATACCGATTTCGCCTCGCTGAAGAGCCTCACCGCGCAGCAGAGCCAGCTGCAGGCGCAGATCGACCGCAAGATCATCCGCGCGCCGTTCAGCGGCAAGCTCGGCATCCGGCAGGTGAACCTCGGGCAGTACCTGGCTCCGGGCACCACGGTCGCGATGCTCGAGTCGGCCGACGCCGACTACGTCGATTTCACGCTCCCGCAGGAGAACCTGCCGCTCCTCCACGTCGGCATGAAGGTGCGCGCGAGCGAAGAGGACGTGAAGAACGCGACGGTCGAGGGCGAAATCAGCGCCGTCGATCCGACCGTCGATCCCGCGACGCGCAGCGTGAAGGTCCGCGCGCGCTTCCCCGGCCAGGAGAATCGTTTCCGCCCCGGCATGTTCTTGCGCGCGCAGGTCGTGCTTCCGGCCGAGCGCCAGGTCGTCGCGGTGCCGCTCACGGCGGTCGTCCACGCGTCCTACGGCGACTCGGTGTTCGTGAACGAAGAAAAGCCCGGGCCGGACGGCAAGCTGCGGCCGACCGCGCAGCAAAAGTTCGTGAAGCTCGGCGACGAACGCGGGGATTTCGTTGCCGTCACCGACGGCCTCACGGCGGGCGAAGAGGTCGTGACGGCCGGCGCCTTCAAGCTGCGCAACGGCTTGCCGCTCAAAATCGACAACGACACCGTGAAGCTCGAGCCCAAGCTCGCGCCCACGCCCGTCAATCACTGATTCGGCGAGGCACGCCGCCATGAAGCTCACGGATATTTTCATCCGCCGTCCGGTCCTCGCGATCGTCATCAACCTCGTGATCATCATCGCGGGGCTGCAGGCGATCCGTTCCCTCAACGTCCGGCAATACCCGCGCCTCGAGAGCGCCACGGTCACCGTGAAGACCGCGTACGTCGGCGCGAACGCCGATCTGGTGCGCGGCTTCATCACCACGCCGCTCGAGCGCGCCATCGCCGCGGCGGACGGCATCGACTTCATCGAGTCGCAGAGCAACCAGGGGCTCTCGACCATCAACGTACGCCTGAAGCTGAATTTCCCTGCCGCCGACGCGCTCTCGGACATCAGCGCGCGCGTGAACCAGGTGCGCGCCGATCTGCCGCCCGAGGCGGAGGTGCCGGCCATCGCCATCGAACCGTCCGACTCGCAGTTCGCCGCGATGTACATGTCGTTCGGCTCGAGCATCCTCGAGGCGAATCAAGTCACCGATTACCTGATCCGCATCGTGCAGCCGCGCCTCTCGGCGATCGAGGGGATCCAGAAGGCCGACATTTTGGGCGGCCGCACCTTCGCGCTCCGCGCGTGGCTCAAGCCGGAGCGCATGGCCGCGCTCAACGTGAGCCCGGCGGCCGTGCGTCAGGCCCTCGCCGCGAACAACACGCTCGCGGCCGTCGGTCAGACGAAGGGCGAGTACGTCCAGGTGAACCTGACGGCCACGACGGACGCGCAGAATCTCGAGACGTTCAAGAAGCTCGTCGTGCGGTCGCAGAACGGCACGCTCGTGCGCCTCGAGGACGTGGCGGACGTCGTGCTCGGCGCGGACGAGTACGACCAAGACGTGCGCTTTTCGGGCAAAAAAGAGGTGTTCATGGGCGTTTGGGTGCTCCCGAACGCGAACTCCCTCGATGTCATCGCCAAGGTGCGGGACGAGATCAAGACGATCCAATCCGAGCTCCCGACCGGCATGCGCGCCCAAATCGCGTTCGATTCGACCGATTACATCAATCACGCGATCAAGGAAGTCACGCACACGCTGATCGAGACGATCATCATCGTGATGATCGTGATCTTCTGCTTCTTGGGGTCGTTCCGCAGCGTCTTGATCCCGATCGTCGCGATCCCGGTGTCGCTCATCGGCGCCGTCTTTTTGATGGAGGTGTTCGGGTTCACCTTGAACCTGCTCACCTTGCTCGCCATCGTGCTCTCGGTCGGCCTCGTGGTCGACGACGCCATCGTCGTGGTGGAGAACGTCGCGCGCAACGTGCACGAGGGCCGCTCGCCGCTCGACGCCGCGATCGTGAGCGCACGCGAGCTCGTCGGGCCGATCATCGCGATGACGATCACGCTCGCGGCCGTCTACACGCCCATCGGCTTCCAGGGCGGCCTGACGGGCGCGCTGTTCCGCGAATTCGCCTTCACCCTGGCCGGCGCCGTGCTGATTTCCGGCATCGTCGCCCTGACGCTCTCGCCGATGATGGCGTCACGACTGCTCAAGTCGGAGCGGTCGCAGGGCTGGCTCGCGCACGCCATCGACCGCGGCTTCGAAGGGCTCAAGAGCGCGTACGCGCGATCTCTCTCGGCGACGCTGTCGATGCGCCCGGCCGTTTACACGGTCTGGATTCTGCTCACGCTCGCCGTGATCCCGATGTACCTGTTCTCGCCGGCCGAGCTCGCGCCGGCGGAGGATCAGGGTGCCGTGTTCGGCGCGCTCGACGTGCCCGCGAACGCCACGCTCGAGCAGCTGGTGCCGTACACCGAGCAAGTGAACTCGATTTTCGAGACCGTACCCGAGTTCAACCAGAGCTTTCAGATCACGCTCCCCCAGCAGGGCTTCGGCGGCGCGCTCATGAAGCCGTGGGACAAGCGCAAGCGCAACATCTTCGAGATCCAAGCCGAGCTGTCTCAGAAGACGACGGCGGTCACGGGCGTGCGCGCGCCCGTGTTCCTGCCGCCGGCGCTGCCGAGCGCGGGCTTTTTTCCCGTCGAATTCGTGATCGCCTCCACGGCCAAGCACGAGGAGCTCGTCAAGTACGCGCAGGAGATCGTGCAGGAGGCGACGAAGAGCGGCGAGTTCGCGTTCCCGCCCGTGATGGACGTGCGCATCGACGAGGCCTCGGCGCAGATCAAGATCGATCGCGACAAGGTCGCCTCGATGGGCCTCACGATGCAGTCGGTCGCGACCGACCTCGGCGCGATGCTGAGCGGCAACTTCGTGAATCGCTTCACCATCGACGGCCGAAGCTACAAGGTGATTCCCGAAGTGCAGCGCGTCTCGCGGCTCACGCCGGAGCAGCTCGGCCAGATCCACATCAGCGGTCCGAACGGCGATCTCATCCCGCTGAGCTCGGTCGCGACGATTCAAAATACCGTCGAGCCGCGCACGCTGAACCGCTTTCAGCAGCTGAACTCGATCAAGATCTCCGGCGTCGCTCCGCGGTCGCTCGACAACGGCCTCAAGGTGCTCGAGAAGGCCGCCGACCGCATCCTGCCGCCCGGTTCGCGCATCGATTACACCGGTGAATCGCGCCAGCTGCGGCAAGAATCCGGCAAGTTCTTGCCCGCGTTCACGCTCGCGCTGATCTTGATTTTCCTCGCGCTCGCGGCGCAGTTCAACTCGTTCCGCGACCCGTTCGTGGTGCTCGCGGGCTCGGTGCCGCTCGCGATGTTCGGCGCGCTCATCTTCACGTTCTTGAAGTTCGCGGGGCCGCCCGGCATGCACTTCGCGCTCACCGAGGGGTGGACGACGACGCTCAACATCTATTCGCAGGTCGGGCTCGTCACCCTGGTAGGTCTGATCGCGAAGAACGGCATTCTGATCGTCGAGTTCGCGAACGTGCAGCAGGCGGCCGGTCACTCGAAGCTCGAAGCCGTGCACTCCGCGGCGCTCACGCGCTTGCGCCCGATCCTGATGACGACGGTCGCGACGGTGTGCGGCCATTTCCCGCTGACGCTCGTGACCGGTCCCGGCGCCGTCGCGCGCAACTCGATCGGCATCGTGCTCGTGGGCGGCATGACGATCGGCACGCTGTTCACGCTGTTCGTCGTGCCGAGCCTGTACGTGCTCATCGCGGCGGATCACCAGAAGCGGCGCGCGGAAGGCGACGCCGAGGCCGCGGCGGACTCCGAGCCCATGCTCCCCGCGGGAACCGAGCCCGCGGGCGCGTGAGCGTCAGCGCTCGATGAAGCCGGCTAGCGATTTCGCGCGGTCGGTCACCGGCGGCGGAACCATCGGGTCGACGCGCACCTCGATCAGGGCGGGCACGCGCGACGCGAGCGCGTCGTGCAGCGCGCGCTGGATTTGCCCGGGCCGATCGACGACCTCCGTACGCAGCCCCATCGCGCGCGCCATCGCGGCGATCTCGAGCGGACGCCGGTAAGAAGCCGCGCGCAGCGGCCGGCCGCTACGGCTGAGCTTCTTGCTCGCGTGGTACGTGATGCCGTGCATGTTGTTGTTTTCGACGATCCACACGACGGGCACTTCGTATTCGACGGCCGTGATGAGATCCATCCCGTTCATCATGAAGCACGCGTCGCCGATGATGGCGATCACGGGGTGACGCGGGTCGGCGAGCGCGGCGCCGATGGGCGCGACCGTGCCGTGGCCCATCGAGCCGAAGCCGAGGTTGATGATGAAGCGCTGGCGGCCGCGGATGCAGAGGTGATGGATGTTGCTCAGCATGTGCCCGCCGATGTCCGAAAACACGACGGCATCCTCCGGCAGCGCGCGTTCGATGTCGCAGCGCCAGCGCGCGGGCGTGAGCGGCACGGCGTCGGAGACGCGCTGTTCGGGCGTCATGTAGCGCGAGTGGCCGCGCTCGACGGGGTCGGCGTGGCGCCACAGCGATTGCGGCAGCCGGCCGTCGCGGATCTTGCGATGCAGGTGGTAGACGAGCTCGACCAGGATCGTCTGCGCGTCGCCGACCAGGGCGAGATCGACCGGGTAGTTGCGCCCGATGCGATCGACGTCGATGTCGAGTTGGATGAAGCGCCGTGAACGCGCGAGCGCGGGGTGCCAGTTGAGCGTCGCCGTTTCGTTCAGTGAGGAGCCGACCGTGAAGATCACGTCGACCTCCTCGCCGAGCAAGGTCTTGCGCGCGAGCTCGTGGCCCGCAAAGCCGAACACGCCGAGCGAGAGCTCGTGGTCCTCCGGGAACACGCCCTTCGCGCGCGGCGTGGTCGCGACCCGTGCCGGCAGCGCGTCGGCGAGCGCGAGCAGGTGTTGCTCCGCGTTCGCGATGGCGACGCCCGAGCCGACGAGCAGCACGGGCCGCTGAGCGGCGTGCAACACGTCGACCGCTTGTTGCAGCGCGGCGCGATCGAACGTGCTCGTCGCCGGCCGGTACGTCGCGGGATCGAACCAGTCCTCGCTGAGCGGCTTCTCCCAGAAATCGACGGGCACGTTCAGGTGCACCGGCCCCGGTCGTCCGGTGAGCGCGAGGCGCAAGGCGCGGCGCAGGTGCTGGGGCATTTGCGCCGGCGACGCGACCATCGCCGAGTACTTCGTGACGGGCTCGAACATCGCCACGATGTCGATGTCTTCGCGCGAGGTCTCCTGCGCGGCGCCTTTGCCGAGCGCGTGGCTCGCCGCCTGCCCGGTGATGACGAGCATGGGCACGCCGTCGGCGAAGGCGCACGAGACGCCCGTCATCAGATTGGTCGCGCCCGGACCCGAAGTCCCGGCGCAGACGCCGAGGCGCCGTCCGACGCGCGCGTAGCCGTCGGCCATGAACGCGGCGCCCTCTTCGTGCTTCGAGACCGCGAGCGTGAGCTCCGCATCCTCTTCGATCGCCTCGAACAGCGGATGCAGGAGCCCGCCCGGGATCCCGAACACCACGCGCACGCCCTCGGCCTTCAGGTAGCGCAAAAAGACGTCGATGACCCGGGGGGTGGCGGGGTTCCCGCCCGGGAACAGCTGGACGACGCGCGCCATCTAACTCAGCCGTGCGACGAGCGTCTCACGGTCACGATGCGGCGAATGAACTCGTCGCTGGCGGCTTGTTTGCCCGTCGGCGTCGGCTCCTGCACGGCCTCGCTGTCGACGGGGATGTGCGCCCAGAACGTGGCGCCGCGCCCGGGCGTCGACATGACCTCGAGCTTGCCGCCGATGCGCGCCATGAGCTGCACCACGACCGACAGGCCCGGCCCCGCGCCGGCCGGTAGCAGCGCGGCGCGCTGCAGCGGGCGGAACACGCGGCTCAAATCGTCTTCCGAAAGGCCGGGTCCGGTATCCGACACCTTGATCGTGAGAAAGCCCGGCGTGCCGCTCACCTCGACGACGATGCTGCCGCGCTGCGTCTGCGAGGCGGCGTTGACGAGCAGGTTGTCGACGATGCGGTTGAAGAGCGCCGTGTCCGTGCGAATGCGCTCCGGTGCTTCGCGCGCGGCGAAAACGCTGACGCGCACGTCCGGCAGATGAACGAGCGCCCGCAGGCGCGTGCGAAGCTCGTGAACGAGCGGCCAGGTGTCCAGCGTTTGAGGCATGAGGTCGATGAGCTCCGAAGCCGAGGCCGCCGTCCGCCCCACCTCTTTGAGTCGCCGACCGAGCGCCTCGATGTCGGCGTCGAGCCGCTCGAAGCCCGCCACCACGTCGGGATCGACGACGCCGAGTTTGCTCCGCAGCGAGCTCAACGTCGTCTGCAGGCTGTCGAGCGGGCCGCCGAGCTCCCGCGCGGGACCGCGCAGGTGCGCGACGCGCGGCGCTTGCAAGCGCTCGAGCTCTCCGGCGACGTCCTGAAGCCGCTGCGCGCGCTCCACGACCTCGCCTTCCATGAGCTGACCCCAGCTGCTCTGCCGCTGCATCAGCACGAAGAGCTCACGCCGCGCGTTCGCCTCGTCACGCGCGGCCTGCACGTACGCGGCGCTGATCGACTTGTGGGCCTCGCGGTTCGACGCGCTCGTGCGCCGATACTCGTAAAGATGCCCGAGCAACCAGCCGACGACGCCGCACGCGACGCCCGCCGAGGCGTTCCAATGACCGTGCCCCACGACCAGGCAGCCCGAGTACGCGGCGAGGCCCGCCATCGAGCCGAGCACGGCCGGGAGCCAGCGACGCGGCTCGTAGACCTGCACGTCGTACGTGCAAACGTCGTCGCCGCGCGCGACGCAACGCGTCTCCGTGATGTGCGCGGGCGGCATGCCCCACAGCGTCGGCAGCTGTTCGATCTGCCCCTGCCGCGAGAGGCACATGAGCCGGCTTTCCTTGCGCGTCGTCTCGTAACGGATGCGCACGCGGCCGTGCCCGAGCACTTCGGGCTTGAAGGTGCTGATCGAACACACGACGCGTGAATTGCGCGCGCCGAGCTCGTAGCCGAGCACGGGCGAGAGCGCGCCCATGCAGAACCGGACGGCGCCGGGCACGTCGGCCACCTTGTAAGCGCACGCGTTCTTGAACGTCTCGTCGTCCGGAACGAGCGTGCGGGCGGCGCTCAAGATCGCTTCGAATTGGCTCAGCGACACCCAGCGAGTCGCCG
This sequence comes from Polyangiaceae bacterium, assembly GCA_035499895.1. Classification (GTDB taxonomy): domain Bacteria; phylum Myxococcota_A; class Polyangia; order Polyangiales; family Polyangiaceae; genus PMG-095. The sequence goes on from DATJXW010000115.1 coordinate 31,103, forward strand.
TCCAAAGATCCTCCACCTTGACGCCGCCCGCCGCGGCCACCGCGATGAGCGCGGACCCTTCACAATGGTCGTGCAGATACGCGACCAAATGGCGAAGGAGTCGCAGATTCAGATCGGCAGACGTTTGCTGAGAAGCCAACGGTCGCATCTTAGGGCCTTCGCGCGTTCGAGGGGTGTCAGTAGTCCACCGCCTACGTTCGCGCGAGGTGTCGGGGGTGAGTCTCGCACTGATCCGGCCCAAGGGCCGCAAGAATCCAGTGCAGGCCGTCGCCTGCCCGACGTTTTCAGCTGCTTTTCGCCTAAAGCAGGAGCCGCTGAGGCTTCGTGGCCGTACGCCGCAGTCCGAGCCGCTCGGCGATTTCACCAGCCAGATTGTCGAAGAGGAACGCGACGGGCGGGGGCGCTTCCTCGTCGAGCTGGCGTAGCGGGACGCCCTGCTGCGTCGCGTCGAGAAACGCAGGGTGGCGCGGAATGGTGGTGTCGAAAAGCCAGCTGCTCGGGAGACCCGAGAGTGCTTCTTGGAACACGCCGAGCGACGCCTGATGTCGTGTTTGCAACATATTGAGGACGACGCCGACGACTTCGGGGCGGCGCTGGTCCGGCAGGCTCGCGAGCCCTTCGCTGAAGCGCCCGAACGAGCGCGCGGCGAGCACCTCGGCCTGCAACACGCCGACCACGTGCGTCGCGGCGCGCAAGATCGCGCGCGTCATGCCGAACATGCCCGCGGGCGTGTCGACCACGACGACGTCGGCGCGCGGCGCGAGCTCGGCGAAGAGC
>DATJXW010000116.1:0-72843 GCA_035499895.1 Polyangiaceae bacterium
CGGCGGGCGCAAGACGCTCGGCTACTTCGACGACAAGACGCCCGAATGGCACGGCCGCGAGGCGGCGCGGCAGGCGCTCGTGCTGCTCGACGCCCGTCCGGCTCCTGCGGGGCAGATGCCCGTCGTGCTCGCACCGGGTGACAGCGGGATTTTGCTGCACGAAGCGGTGGGTCACGGCCTCGAGGCCGACTTCAATCGCAAGGGGACGAGCAACTACACCGGGCGCGTCGGTCAGGTCGTCGCGAGCGAGCTCTGCACCGTCGTCGACGACCCGACGCTCCTTCAGAGCCGCGGCTCGATCAACGTCGATGACGAAGGCGTGGAGCCGACACGCAGTGTTCTCATCGAAAACGGCATTCTCGCCGGTTACATGCAAGATCGGCTCTCGGCCGGGCATTTCAAGGTGCAGCCGACCGGCAATGGCCGGCGTGAAAGCTTCGCCGCCGCGCCGATGCCCCGCATGACCAACACCGTCCTTCTCGCCGGCCCCCATGACCCTGAAGAAATCGTGCGGAGCGTCGAGCGCGGGATCTACGCAAAAGCCTTCGGCGGTGGACAGGTGGATATCTCGAACGGAGACTTCGTGTTCTCCTTGACCGAGAGCTATCTGATCGAAAACGGTAAACTAACCGCGCCTTTGAAAAACGTGAACCTCATCGGCAACGGTCCCGAAACATTGAGAGAAGTATCCATGCTCGGAAAGGACGTGGCGCTCTCCGATGGAATCTGGACCTGTGGCAAAGATGGACAGAGCGTTCCAGTCGGCGTCGGCTGTCCAACCCTCAAGATTGGGCGAATCACCGTTGGTGGCACCGAAATCTCTCGATAAGGCCCTCAGCAGGCCTAAAAGCTTCGTCGCGGTGGTGGGGCACGGGCCCATGCTCGAACGCGAGGAGGGAGCGGCAACGACGCTGCGCCAGCTCGGCGCGACCGTGCGCACGCTGGACTTGTGGGACGACCCGGTGAACTTGATTGCGGACGACGACGACGAGCTCGAGGTGCGCCCGCGCGCGCTCGTGTTCGAGGCGCTCGATCGTCCGGACCTTGCGGTCGCGGCCCTGCGGGCGGTGCGCAAGGAGCCTTACTTCGACAACGTCGGCGCGGTCATCGCCGTGACGGTCGGGCAGATCGCCCGCATCGAACCGTCGAGCGGCTTCGACGACTTCGTGCTGCACCCCTACGTGCCCGAGGAGCTCTACGGGCGAATCCGCGCGCTCGAGTGGCGGCGGAGCGAGTTCGCGACGGAAGAGCGGCACAAGGTCGCCGGCATCGTCGTCGACAAGGCCGGTCACGAGGTCTACGTGGACGGGCGCGCCGTGCAGCTCACCGCGAAGGAATTCGCGCTCCTCGCGTACCTGTGCGAGCGCCGCGGCAAGGTGCTCTCGCGCGAGCACCTGCTCGCCCGCGTCTGGGGCAACCGCTACGAAGGCGGCCCGCGCACGGTCGACATTCACGTCCGCCGCCTGCGCGCGAAGCTCGGCCCGGCGCTCCCGCTCGAGACGCTGCGCGGCTCGGGTTACAAGCTGCGCTCGCCCGAGACGGACGACGCGAGCCCGCGCACCGGCAAAGAAGAAGAAGAGGCCGCGGAGAGCGAATGAGCCGCGCCGTCCGCGCGGAGTGACGGCTCCGCGCGCGGCTCGCGGTTTTTGCTACGCTCGCGCGCCGAATGGCTCGGCGTGCTCCGCTCGTCTTCGCTTCGGCCGGCTGCCCCGCGGGCATCGGGCCCGAGGTTTCGGTGGCCGCGGCCGCGCGCCTGCGCGACACGCCGATCGTTCTCGTCGGTGACGTGGGCACGCTGCTCGAAGCGGCGGCGCTCGTTCACGTCGGCGAGCAGCACCTCGTGCCGTTCGACGGCACGCCGCCGCGGCCAGGGACGATCGGCATCGTCCAGGCGGGAGCCGCGCTCACGCCGAAAGATCGCGCCGCCGGCAAGCCGAGCCGCGCCGCGGGCGCCGCACAACTGGCCGCGATCGAGCTCGCCTTTCGACTCGTGAAGAAGCACCCGGGGAGCGCGCTCGCGACCGCGCCCGTCAGCAAAGCCGCGATTGCGACGTCGGGAGTGCGCGGCGCGTCGAAGTTCGCGGGTCACACCGAGTGGCTCCAGCATCTCGACGGCGCGAAAACGAGCGTCATGTGCTTCGTCGCGCCGAAGCTCGCGACGAGCGTCGTCACGACGCACGTGCCGCTCGCGAAGGTGCCGTCGCTCCTCACTCCGCACGGCGTCGCCGAGGGCGCCGTGTGGCTCGCGCGCCTGCTCGCCGAGCTCGGGAAGAAGCGGCCGCGGGTGGCGGTCGCGTCGCTGAACCCGCACGCCGGCGAGAACGAGATGTTCGGCAAGGAGGAGACGCGAGCGATCGCGCCGGGCATCGCGCTCGCGAAGAAGCGCGAACGCGGTGCGCGCTTCGAAGGGCCGGTCGGAGCGGAAACGGCGTATCGGCTCGCTTACGCCGGTCACTACGACGGCGTCGTCGCCATGTATCACGATCAAGCGACGATCCCGATGAAGCTCGTCGCGTTCGGCGACGCGGTGAACGTCACGATGGGTCTCTCGTTTCCGCGCACGAGCGTCGATCACGGCACCGCGTACGACATCGCGTGGCGCGGCAAGGCCGACGCGCGCGGAATGATCGCGGCGGTCGAGCTCGCGGCGAAGCTCGCGCGGGCGCGCTGACGGCGGCGTGCGCCGCGAAACCCCGCGCGCCGTGCGGGTGCTGGCAGCAGGCGAAGCACCGCGCGTGGAGGCGAACCCGAAGCCACGAACGCCGCGCTCGTGACGGTTCGGTCACGCTACCGAGACGCCGCTGCGCTTCCGACTCTGCGTGGCGTTGCGTAGACTGCGCCGCGTGACGAACCCCCGCGCCGCGTTGCCACGGGTGCTCGGCGTGCGCGGTGCCGTCGCGATGGGGCTCGGTTCGATTTTGGGTACGGGGGTGTTCGTGAGTATCGGTGTCGCGGCGCGTGCCTCGGGGCCGCTCTTGCTCGTCGCCGTCGTGCTCGCGGGCGTCGTCGCGATTTTCAACGGGCTTTCGAGCGCGGAGCTCGCGGCGAACCACCCGGTGAGCGGCGGAACGTACGAATACGGTTATCGCTATTCGAGTCCGTCGCTCGGTTTTGCGGCGGGGTGGATGTTCGTGTGCGCGAAGACGGCGTCGGCGGCGACCGCGGCGCTCGGTGTCGCCGGTTACGTCGTGAACGCGCTCGGTGCGGGGGCGCGCTGGAGTACGGCGCTCGGCCTCGCGGTCGTCGTCGCGCTCACGCTCGTGGTCGCGAGCGGCGTGCGGCGCTCGAATCGCGTGAACGCCGGCATGGTCGCGGTCACGCTGGGCGTGCTCGTGCTCTTCGTCGCGGTGGGGCTCGCGAGCGTGCGCCCGTTCGGGCACGCGGCCGTGGCGTGGACGTATCCGATCGGCGTGAAGGGGGTGCTCTACGCGACGGCGCTCATGTTCGTGGCGTACACGGGGTACGGCCGTATCGCGACGCTCGGCGAAGAAATCCGCGAGCCGCGCCGGAGCATTCCGAAAGCCGTGGTGCTCGCGCTCGTCGCGACCATGTGCGTTTACGCCGGCGTCGGCGTCGTGTTGCTCGGCAGCATGAGCGCCGACGGCGTCGGGCCCGCGGCCGTGGCGGCGCCGCTCGTGGTCGCGGCGCGCCGCTTCGCGCTGCCGGAAGTCGCGCCGCTCGTCACGCTCGGCGCGGTGAGCGCGATGCTCGGCGTCTTGCTCAACCTGCTGCTCGGCATTTCACGCGTGTTGCTTGCCATGGCCCGCCGGGGCGACGTGCCGGCGTGGCTCGGCACCCTCGACGGCAGCGAGCTCTCGCCGCGGCGCGCCGTGCTCGCGACCGGCGCGCTCAGCGGGCTCCTCGTCTTCGTCGGCAGCGTCGAGACCACGTGGTCGTTCAGCGCCTTCACCGTGCTCGTCTACTACGCCCTCACGAACCTCGCGGCGTTGCGCCTGCCGGCCGATCAACGCCTGTACCCCGTTTGGAAATCGTGGCTCGGCTTGAGCTCGTGTCTCGGCCTCGCCTTTTGGGTCGAAGCGCGCATCTGGGCGACGGGGCTCGGCTTGTTGATGGTGGGGCTCGGGTGGCATTTCGTGCGTCGCCGTTCCGTCGCACGCGCGGCGACGTGAGGCGCGAGGGTCGGACGGCGCTGGCAGCAGGCGACGCTCGGCGCGTGAAGGCGGACCTGCTTGGGGGCACGCCTCGGCGGGGATCCGCGTGTTCCGACGGCTCGCGTGAAAGGAAAGCCTCGCTCGCGCCACGAAGCGGATAGACCCGGGTGTACTCGATCGATGCGAACGGTCGCCGGTACGAGGTCGGGCAAACGGGACGGGACACACATGAGATACTCGCGGTTTGGGTTCGGCGTGGTGCTTGCGGCAACGAGCGCGCTCTTTCAATGCGGCGGGTCGGGTGGCGTCCCCGGGAGCGCCGGCCACGGCGGCACATCGGCAGCAGGGAAGTCCGGGGGCGAAAACACGGCGGGCAGCGGCGGCACGGCGGGTCAGGGTCACGATGCGGGGCGTGGCGGCTCGGCGGGTGGTGGCGACGAAGCCGGCCGCGGTGGCACGCCGGGCCACGGCGGTGGTTCGGGCGGCAGCAGCGACGACAACGGCGGCAAAGCGAACGGCGGGACCGGCGCGAACCACGGCGGTGGGACGAGCGCGGGTCGGATGAACGCCGGCGGAACCGCTGGACAAGAGGAGCGAGGCGCCGGCGGGGCGGGTGAGGGCGGCGCCGGCGCCGGTAACGGCGGCGAAGCGGGAGCTGCTGCGGGCGAGGGCGGTTCGGGGACCTCGGCGACGGGTGGAGTTGCGGGCGGTGTGAGCGGTGCAGGTTCCGGCGGCGTGAGCGCGGGCGGCGCTGGTGCCGGTGGAGTGAGCGGCGCGTCCGCAGGTTCGGGCGGTGCCGCGCAGTGTTCGGGAGTTCCCACCGGTCAGCTCGGCGACTCTTGCTCGAGCTCCTGTGACTGCACCTGTCGTCAGGACGACATGTCCACGTGGAGCGGTTGTGCCAACACACCCGCTTGGGAGACGTGCAGGGGCGGGATCTGTCACCGGCAGACGTGCGGACAAAACATGGGTCCGAGTTCGGTCTCCGGCGACACGTGCGCGGGCGACAGCGATTGTTGCAGTCCTTACGACTGCAACACCAACGGACACTGCTGCTCGCCCGAGGGCGTGTCGTGCGCCGGCGGCAAGGCGTGCTGCGGCGATCTGCGGTGCATCTCGACCGGGACCGGGGCCGTCCCGACGTGCGGCCAATGCTTGGCTCTCCGCGCGGCGTGCGGCGAAGCGCAGGAATGCTGCTCCGGTGGCTGCGATGATTTCTGCTGCATTCCACCTGGATCGTCCGAGACGTGCACGGGCGATTCGGACTGCTGCGCGCCCTCCACGTGCATCAGCGGAACGTGTCAGGGCAGCGCCGGCTGAGCGCAATGCAAGGCGCTCCGGAGCGCTCGGCGGCACGGGCGTTGGGCCGATCACCCGACTGCTTCAGCTTTGGTACATTGATTGCTGGCCCGTTCGCACTGCATGCCGCTAGCACGTCAAGTGGCCGGATCGCCGCGGCCTTTCCCGCGACACTGCCGACCGAGTGCGGAGCAGCCGGACGTTGATGTCATAGCGCGGCGCACCGCGCTGCTGATCGCCGTGTCACTCGGCGCCGCGGGCTGCCAGAACCAGGCGGCGTTGCCAGGGTGCCCGACGGCGCACCACTTGGTCGCGGTCGCCGCCGACGCGGATCCCGGCGGCCCCGTCTACGTCGCGGACGATGTCGCGAAGAGCCCGGGCTACGCCTACTCCGTCGAGCGAGCGGGCACGCTCGACGCGATCTTGCAATCGGAGGACGACGGCACACCGATCGCCCTGCTCGCCCCGGCCGCGGGTGGCGTGATCGTCGTGAACGGCGGCGCCGCCGCGCGCCGGTTCGACGCGAGCGGCGCGTTGCTCTGGACCGTCGGCTACGGCGCGTTCGTGGGCGTCTCGGCGGGGCTCGGCGCCGACGATCGTCTGGCCGTCGCCGACCAAGGCTCGGTCCGGCTCTTGGAAGCCGACGGAACCAGTGCTTGGGAGCAGCCTCTGCCCGAAACCGTCAACGACCTCGTCCAAGTCCTCGGCGACGGCCAGAGCGGATATTGGGCGATCGGGGAGTTCGAGCACGACGTCGCGCCCTGGATTGTCGGCCCGCCTGCGGGCGAGTCCGGAGGCGTCTTCGTGCTGCACTTCGACGGCAGCGGCAACGTGATCGGAGCCGGAGTCGGCACGAGCACGAGTAACGATTTCTCCCATCCGGCGGTCGCCAGCAAGGACACCGCGGGTGCGCCCATGCTCGTGGTGCGCTACTGGCCGAACTTGTCGTCGTACGTCGCCGACGCTTTCGACGGCGCCGGGCAATTGCTCTGGTCGCGGCCGTCCGCGGATCCGATCGCGGCTGACACCGACGGCAACCTGCTGTCGCTGTCGGTCAGCAAAGGGACGCTCGGACTCGCGCGCCTCGACGCGACGGGCAGCGAGCTCGCGTCCGCCGACTACAGTCCCTTCGCGACGGGCGGCGGCGCCGTCGAGCTGACGACGGCGCCGACCGCCGGCGGCATCCTCGTCGCGGGGGAGCAGTTCGATTCCGCGGGAAGCTGCGACGACAGGCACTTTCTCCTGCGCGTGGACACGGCGTCACTCGCCGTCACGCCGCTCGCCTTGGGGCTGCCGTGAGCGTCGTCAGGCGCGGAGCACGGCTCGCGATCGTCGGCGGGCTCGTGTCGATCGCCGCGTGCACCTGTCCCGATCCAATCACTCTCGATCAGGTCTTCCTGCTCGACGCGACGCCGAGCGACGGTGGACTCGCCGGGGCGGCTTCGGACTCAGAGCCTTCCCTCGATTGCACGGCGACGGCCGCCGGTTGCGTTGCAGGCGGGTCCTGCCGGCCCGCGTGCGACTGCGTGCTCGCGCGCGACCGCGTCTCGACCCTGGCCATCAAGAGTTGCACGTTGCTCGCCGGGGCGGGCCCAGCCGTAGTGGAGGTCCGCTACGAGCAAGCGGTCTTCTGCGGCGGCGACTGAAAGAGGCCCGACCGCGCTACAACGTGACCGAGAGGTCGTTGCCGACCGGGTTCCACGATGCGTCGAGGGTTCGCTTCAGCGCTCGGCGGCATCGGCAGCGCACGACGAGCCCTGACGCGGCGCTTCCGTCGCTGCCGATGCCGGCCCTCACGTCGGCTTCGGCCAACGCGCTAGGCGCGTGCTCTAAATGGACTCGTATCGGCACCAGTACTGATCGGCTCCGCCGTCGAAGTCCCGAATGACGATCGGGGCGTTGGGGACGGCGCTGCCGGACACACTCATCACGTAGTTATGACCGGGTGGGGTGGCCTCGTTGAGGAACGCGATGCAGGGCGCGGAGTGGTCGTCGAACAGCGTCGTGCCGGTGTCTGTCCACGATTGGTTCGCATCCGGCTGTGGTACCCAATCGATGACGGGACGCCCGGGGCTCATGATGCCGGCCGACACCCCGAGGATCAGGTTGATGTTCGGCGGCGGCGGATGCAGGAAGCTGATGAAACTGAAGCCGCCGGGCCGCGTTTTATCTAGAACGAGTTGCCAACTCTGACTCGTCAGGTTGTTCTGGACTTGGAGGGTCGCGGGTTGGCCCTTGTTCAGGTTGTTGGGGATCGTCAGGAACAGCGGCGTCTTCCCATTCGACGCGTAATTGCGCCAAAGGGTGGCGCTCGCGGGCATTGCCACGGCCATGCTGCCGGCCACGATGGACAACCCGAGCGCTGACCCGAACATGAATTTTCGCATCCTTCGTCTCCTTGATTGACCGACGGACACGGACGTGTCCGCGCGTGACCCTCCGCTCTGCACGGGATGTGCCGCGGTTTGCCTCACGGCGGAAATCCGCGAAAGATCACACTGTGCGACGCGTTCGACCGTCAACGCCGGACAGTCGACTGTCCACCCTGGACACTCGCGCTTGGGTTTCGGGTGTCCCGTCTTCGTGGGTGGCATTCCGAACGGCGTGAGACTCGAGGGCTTGCTGTGCGGCGGGGACGAATCGCGACGACCCCGACCACTCAAACCGAGGCGCGGTTCATTCTGGTTGGCCATTCCCTGGGCGGTCGCCCCGAGAAAGGCGATACTTCGGATGATCAGCGCCCGCCGGCCCACGCCGCGCGAGCGCGCCGAGTACTAAGCCGATGCGTGAAGACTACGAGCTCAAACGTGGTCGCCCGAACCCCTATGCCGCCCGGATCGGAGTTCGGGGACGCGCGGAGTTGCTTCGATGGTGGGCGGACGCGACGGCGAGCGTTCGCGTGCTGCCGGACGACGTGGCTCGAGAATTTCCGGATACGGAAAGTACGGTCGAGGCGCTGCGGCTCGTGGTGAAGCTGCGCGCGGTGAGTCCGAAGGTGGCTGCTCGCAAGAAGCGTTGAGCGCCTTAGCGCAAGATGGACAGCACAGGCGAGAGGCCCGTCTGCCTTTCCGAGCGGGGGATTTGCTGGCGGGGATGCCGCGGGCCGGCATTCCTTGCATAAGCCCGCCTTACGTCAACCAGGCATCGTCGCCGCTCGACGGTGCAGTCGCTTTGGATGCCCTAAGCCTCCGACGGTGCCACTCGCTGCGCACCATTAGTGCTCCGGAGCGTTCACTCTCCGCTTGACGTTCAGAACCGCGCCGAGAAAGTGACACGCGACGTCTGGCGGGAGAGTGAAAACGAGAGGGCGGCACCAGCGGGTGGGCGCTCGCGCGCGAGCGTCGCGTCGATGCCCACGGCGAATACGGCCCCGACGACGCCGCCGACCAGGGTTGGTCCGCCGCCCGTGCAACGGCGGTTGCAATTTTCGGCGGTGGCTCCGATGAGTGCGCCGACGACCGGCAGCGCCAGGCGCAAGCCGAGGCTGCCGAGCGCTGCCGGCGGGCGCTGATGGACCAGATGCACGATTGGCCCCCCCAACGCGTAAGCGCCTAATCCGAGGATTCCGGGCACCGGCGACGCGCGCTCTCCGAGCGCGAGGTCGGTCGCCACGACCCCGAGCGCTGCCGCGTCGATCAGCATGATTTGCCAGCCATACCAGTGAGTCTTGAACTCGACCTCACGTGGAGCGACCGGCAACGGTACCACCGGCGGCACTGCCAGCTCCTCTGGCACCGTTGTGGGCACGGCTGTTGCCGGTGCACTCTTTTGCGAGTCTTGTGCTCGCGCTGGCTCGGCAACCAACGTGACGCTCAGCGCAGAAATGAGCATGGCGAGTCCCGACAAGGCCTCGAAAGCGCTCGACCGCTGTTCCCGTCCCACGCGGCCGCGAGTGGCTGACACGATCCCGACGATACGATTAAGGTGTAACCGCTTCAAGGCGTGGATTGGTTTTTGGATTGACCCTAGCCCGCTATGAGGTTCTGAGCCTCTCGAGGTGCGCGACATGGGTGGTGGCCTATTTTTGCGTGGGTGGTTGTGGGCCTTGGCATTCGGCGTGACGGCTTTGAGCTGTCAGGAGTCACGGCCTCCCTCTGAAAATCTCGGCACGTCCCGGGACCCGGTATCGGGAACGAATACGCAAACGTGGACTTCGGGGGCTGCGTCACCGTGGGGCGGCGTCGGTGTCATCAACATCTCGTATCAGACGTGTACCCAGCAATGCTCGAACGGTTCGCCGCCGGCGCGCGGCACTTGCCCCAGCGGTACATCGACGTACGTTTGCACGCCTCAAAGAGGTGGCTGCAGCGGCACGCTCATCGCCCGTGACCTCGTGCTGACGGCCGGTCACTGCCTTTGCGACACGAACCAGTCGCCGTTCTCCGTGTTGAACGATATCAGCATCAATTTCCCGGGTATGGCCGCCAACGCGGCGATCCACAGCACGTCGTTCGCCACCTACGTCGATGATTGCGAAGGCACGTTCGAGGACGATTCCAGCAAGGATCTGGCGATGATCCGTTTGCCGGGCAACGTCGACAACCTGACCGTCAACTCGCCGCTCATCAAACCCTATTTGGGTGATCTCTCCGCGCTCTTCAAGGCCGGTTTTTTCGTCGCGGCCACCGCAGGGTACGGCGGTGACGAGGGTCCGGATTTCGGGCCGCCGCTGAAGGTCGCGACGTACAGCGGCGACATTCATACGGACGACGACAACTGGTTCGCCTTGGGGATCTCGAGCGGCTCTTGGTGGATCTACACGAACCACGACGGAGAGGGCGCCGCGACCAATAATGGGGACTCTGGCGGGCCGCTCGCCGTTCTCAAAAACTCGGATCAGAGTTGGTACGAGATCGGACTCACCTCGCGTGGAATTTCGAGCGTGCCCGGGCAGAGCGAGCGCGACACGTTCACGCCGCTCCAAAACAACGGAGACGGTAACGCCACGTGGATCGCCGGCTTCTTGAGCGACGCGGACGGCGATCAAGTCACCGATTCACTCGACAATTGCAATCCGTCGAACCCGTTGCTCACCAAGTGCGCGCGCGACGTGACCGCCTGTGCCAATCAGGATCAGCTGGACAGTGACGGCGACGGCATCGGGGATGCCTGTGACAACTGCCCCATGACGCCGAATCCGTCGCAGGCAAATTTCGACGGGGATCTCTTCGGGGACGCGTGTGACGGCTGCCCGGAAATGCAGGGGGACAACACGGACAGCGACGGGGATGGCGTCTGGAATTCCTGCGACAACTGCAGCCTGAGCAATGGTTATGCCGCCTGCAGCTCCGACGCCGATTGCGGCGGCGGCTTCTGTCGCGAAAATGGTCTTTGCTCGCGCCAGCTCGACGATCAGGACGGTGACGGAGTCGGCGGTCCCTGTGATCAATGTCCGACCGTGATCGAAAAGGATCGCCTCGGGAACTCGAACCCGCTCTCGGAGACGCGAAAGGGCGTGGCCGCACTTCAGGACGTGTGCGACCCCGTTCCGCTCTACGTCGTTGCACCCCTGAGCGACACCACACTTCCCGGCGTCGTCCCAAACCCGAATGGGACGGAGCGTACCTTCACGAACACGCTTTCGTTCGCAGCGAGCGCACAGCTCGGACACGACGCGAGCGGGCTCAGCGCGCCGGTCGCGACCGAGGCGCTACCGCGCGTCACTTACGCGGGGAAAGCCGGTTTCCGCTATTGCGACTGTGACACGGATGACGGACCGCTCAGCCAAGAGACTTGCTTCGCGACCCGTTGTCCGGTCGATCCGCACGAGTACGCGAAGTCCGACACGCAGACGAATTGGAAGCGCGTCACCATCGCGACGACCGGCGGTGATTACCCGCCGCTCAGCGCGGATCTCGCGCGCGGCGCGGAAATCAGTCGCACCTTCACGTCGGATCTTGCGGCCGTGTTGCCCTCCGACAAGACGCTGCCGCGCCTCGGCGCCACGGAATCACTGTTCTGGACGTTCTGGAAGGATCTCACGATCAACGGCCAGGGCGGGCAGGTCGCCTCGAAGTTCCGCGACTACATCACGGAAGTGAACGGCTTTTTTTGGTCGCACGCGCTCGGCAGCGCGAACGCCTCCGCGCGCGACTCGGCGACTTCGCAGGAGCTTCGGGACACGTATGAGCCCGTCGGCGGCCCGTACTAGCATTTCCAGATCCCGCGGAGCCCGCTCCTGACCTGCGCTCCCGGGTGTGGGCCTTGGGTCGATCCGGGCATCTGGCAGATCTTCACCGGCATCGACCCTGATCCGGGCCCCGAAATCATCGCGCGGCCGCCGGATTTGTGGGGGGCGGTGACCCGCCTGCGACCCCTGCCCGACGGCGTGGCGGCGCAGCGCGGCGACGACACGCTCGATCTCGGACAGCTCCTCACGAGCGACCTCCTGAACGAGCTCACGCAACCGAACCGCCAATGGGCGACGCCAGTGGAGTCGACGAACGATCGCGTGAAGCGGAACCTCGCGACCGTTTTCGCGTCCGTCGAATCGCCGTGGACCGGCAACGTTGCCATCCGGGAGTTCGTCGCGACTCCTGACGGAGCCTTCACTCTTCGTCCGGCGCTGCCCACTCCTTCCATCGTGCCGGCTGCGCGAAGCGGTGCGCACGTCGTGCTGTCGGCACTCGAGCGCGCCGTCTACTTGGTCGGCGGCGTCCCGACGAGCGGGAACGGACTGACCGCGCCGACCTCCGACATCTGGCGCTACGACCTCGAGAGCGGCGCGTGGACGGCGCTCGGTCGTGAAGGGAAAGTGCTCGGCGCGGCGCTCCAATCCGTTGCGGCGACCGCCTACGACACGCGCAATCACGAGCTCTACGTGCTCTCCAACGTCCAGTCGATCAGCGCGTTCGGCACCAAACCCGCGTTGCGGCTCACCAGTGTGAACACGCAATCGGGCGTCGCGCGCACGCTGGCCGACCTGCCGACGCTCGCCACCTCGACCGCCGTGAGCCTCGGTGTCACCCGCGATCAAACGCTCGTGCTGGCGACGCAGAAAGACGCTCAGAACGTCCAAGTTTTCGAGCTCGATCCGCTGCAGGCACGCCCCGCTTGGAACGGCTATGCGGCGCTCACGGGTCAACTCGACGGCGACCTGTTCACACCCGGTGAAGTCTTCTTGCCGATTCTGAACGGCAACGTCGACCACCTCGTGACACTGACGCGCGCCACGCTGCGGCAGAAAATCGGTGCGTCGAGCGCCGGCGATCAGGACGCCGACGGCGTCGTCGATGCCCTGGACGACTGCCCGAAGACGTACGATCCGAGCCAACAAGGCTGCCCCGATGCGAACGCCGCGCTGCTCTACGCCTCGTTCCGACTTACCCTCGACGACCAGGTCAAGACGAGCACCGGTTCGTTGCTCGTGTCGGCGGGCACGCAGCCGACGTCCATCGGCATCGCGGGTCAAATCGGCACGCTGGAGAGCAAGCCTGCCGTCACGCTGAAGGATCGCGCCCGGGCGTCGGGCTCGGTGACGAGTAGCGGAAGCATCTCGCTGCTCAACGGCGCCACCGCGGCGGGCGGGACCAAGCCGAACGTCCCGCTGAGCATCGACTCCCTCTCTTCCTTCACTGTCACGTTTCCCGCGCCCGGAGCACCCGTCCCGGTCGGCCCGAATCAAAACCAAACACTCGCACCCGGGTCGTACGGGGACGTGCACATTTACGGAAACAGCACGCTCTTTCTGAGCTCCGGCGCCTACTACTTCCAGTCGTTCTTCGTGGAACCAAAGGCGACCGTGGTGATCAATTCGAGGAGCGGCCCCGTGCGCATCTTCTCGAAGAACAGTCTCACCTTCCGCGGTGCTTTCACCGGGCAGAGCGCCGGTACGCCGCGCGTGTTGCTCGGCTACATGGGTACCACGCAGGCGTCGATCGATTCAGGCATCGATGGTACGGTCGTGGCTCCGAACTCGAAGCTGCTGCTGCCTTCGGTCGTTCACAACGGTGCGTTTTATGCGAAGGAAATCGAGGTTCAGGCAGGAGCCACGGTCAACTACGTGCCGTTCGGTTTCCCATGGCTGCCCGGACAATGACGGCCGCTCGACGGTCACGGCGGACGCCGTCGGCGCATGACGATCGGGAGCTCGGAACCGAAACGCGTCGACCGGGCGCTCACGCTCGCGTTGCTCGTCGCGCTCGGCGCTCTCGATCCAGCTTGCCATCACAAGACGTCGAGCGGCTCGGGTAGCGGAGGCGTCAGCCAAGGCGGCACGGCCGGCTATGGCGGCGACGGGTTCGGAGCCGCCGGTCCGAGCGGTGCCGCGGGAGGGACGCTGGTCGCAGCGAGCGGCGCGGAGGACGCGGGCGCGTCGTCGAAACCGAGCGGTGATTTTCGCTCGGATCCGGACGCATGGGCACCCGTCGACACGCTGGCCGGTTGTTCCACCCTGGTCGCGCGCGATCCGAAAAGTACGTGGCCGGGCTTGGCGTGGAGCGACTGCGGCGCCGGCTGTCGGGAGTCGAAGCTCTTGCCGGTCGACGCCGCGTCTCTCGCCGCCACGCTCGGTACCGGCGCCCGCGTGGTAAACGGGGTGCTGCACGTCTCGCTCTCGATGCGCACGGAGGGCGATCTCACGCGTTACGTGCTCGGATCGTTTTCGTACGGGGACGGCAGCGCCGATGCGCTCGTGAGGGAAGAAGGATCGTGCATTGCGCAGCTGGCCGGCAGAGGCGCCCCCGGCACGCTCCGCATCCTGCCGCGCCAGGGCGACTTCCAATATCGCGTCGGCGAGCTCGACTTTTCGACGCGCTCGCTCGCCTGGCTCTCACCACCGCTCACGACCATGGTGGATGCCTTCGACTTCGAGGGCGGCTGGGGCGGCGTGCAAGCGTTCACTGACCTGCTGGTCGCGGCCGATCCGACGAATACGACTCTCTCCTCGGTCTACACGAGCTCGGGCCTCCTGTTCTATCCGACCAGCAACTCGGGCCTCGTCGCGGTGACGGAAACGGCGAGCTCCGGGCGGATTTTGGGTTGGGCGCCGAATCAGTCGGCGTGGCCCATCGCGAGCGGCAGCTGGACGCCGGTGCGCCTCGGCTTGTCGTCGGAGCGCGTCGCTTGGCTCGGCGCCACGGGGGCGCGAGTGAACGACGGGCTCTACGACAGCGCTGCTCTTTATTCTTGTGCGCGCCCGGAGCTCGGCGGCACGTGCCAGGTGCAAAAGGGGCCGGATCTTCCGATCACGACCTCGAGCGGCGTGCTTGCGACCGAGGGCCGCTTCATCACGCTGAACGGCTGCGTCGCGAGCGGCTGCACGGTGTACCTCTACTCGTGGGCCGACGACGCGCTCTACCGCGTGAATCCCGCGCACGCGGGGCACACGCTCGACGTGATCGGCCTGTCCGCGGATGAGCTCTTCCTGGCCGATTCGAGCCCCACGGTGATCGGAACGCCGGACTTCGACGGCCTCGTGCGCTTGAGCCTCGCCAACGTCGCCGACTTCGCGACGCGCCTGTAACGGCAGCCAGCGGCCCGGCCCACTGGCGGGATCGCATAAGCTCGGCTTACGTCAACCAGGCGTCGTCGCCGCTCGACGGCGTAGTCGCTTTGGATGCCTTAGCCTCCTGCCCGATGGCACAGTCCCGAACATGAGTGGGCGTTCGATAAAGATTTTTTTTCGTCGACGGTGATCCGGCCGGGCTCCGTACGGTAGAGGTCGGTCTGTCAACTCTGAAGGCGCTGATTGCTCCACGAGCTGCACTTGAGCGCCTCCGCGCACGCGAAGAAGCCGACCGAACGGGCGTGTATCTTCTTCTTGGCGACGACGACACCGCTTCAGGGGGAGTTGCCATCTACGTTGGCGAGGGAGACTGGGTCATCGACCGCATCGTCCGGCACGATTCGACGCGCGACTTCTGGCACACGGTCGTGTTGTTCACGAGCAAGGATGACAACCTCAACAAAGCACACGCGCGCTGGCTCGAAGCACGCCTCGTAGAGACCGCGAAGCAGGCCGTGCGGGCTCGGGTCAGCGGCCCGGCCCACTGGCGGTATCGCATAACCCCGCCTTACGTCACCCGGCATCGTCGCCGCTCGACGGTGCAGTCGCTTTGGACGCCCTAGCCTCGGAGCGCGTGGAACGAGCACATGCTCGGAGATCGCTGACCGGCGGGCGGCTTCGTGCAGAACTCGCCATTCCCTGGGGCGTGTCCGTGATGATAAATCCGATTTTCGTTCGCTCCTGCCAAGTCCGGTGCGCGAGGACGCCAATCAGCGTCCGGCGTCGAAAAGTGGCGCGACTCGTCTGGCGCGCAGCACGAAGGCTGGATGATCGACGTTCAGGGCGTTGGCAAGGCCCGACGGCTGCGTCGCGTATGCGAGATAGCGCCGATGCGGACACCGCGTGCCGCGGAGAAACTCGAGCGCAAAGCCCGCGCTGAGCTGATGCAAGCGCACGACCGCTCCGTTCCCGCTCTCCCGGAAGCGCCTCGCTTCGCCGGTCGTCGATGACGGGGCTCGCGGCACTTCAGCGGCAAATGGAACCGCCCCGATTACGAAGCGCGGAGTTCTTCTGCTGTCTGGATTGTGGAGCCGAGGGGGATCGAACCCCTGACCTCATGACTGCCAGTCCGACAGGAGCGTGCACGACGGTGCAGGAACGCATCAAAACGGCTCCGGCCGGCGCGCCAGACGGCAGGACGATGCAGGATGGCCCACCCAATCCGGAGGGGGTGGGCCAGGCTTCACGACTGCTGACGCGTGCCGATGCTCGCGCTCTCGTTGACCCAACGGGTAGGCTCCGCGGGGTGAGGCGCTACCGGTTTGGTGAACTCGAATTTTCGTGGGACGAGCGCAAGGCGGCGCAGAACGCTCGGCGTCACGGGGTGCGATTCGAGGAGGCGGCAACTGCATTCGTCGACCCGCTGGGCCGCGTGT
Organism: Polyangiaceae bacterium; assembly: GCA_035499895.1. Lineage (GTDB taxonomy): Bacteria > Myxococcota_A > Polyangia > Polyangiales > Polyangiaceae > PMG-095. The sequence goes on from DATJXW010000116.1 coordinate 16,293, forward strand.
ACGACGACCCCGACCATTCAGAGGCCGAGGCGCGATTCATTCTGGTGGGCCATTCACTCGCCGATCGCCTGCTCCTGGTGGTGCACGCCGAGAAAGGCGATACAATTCGCATCATCAGCGCCCGCCGGCCCACACCGCGCGAGCGCGCCGAGTATGAAGCCGATGCGTGAAGAATACGAGCTCAAGCACGGTCGCCCGAATCCCTATGCCGCTCGGATTGGCGTCCGGGGACGCGCGGAGCTGCTTCGATGGTGGGCGGACGCGACGGAGAACGTTCGCGTGCTGCCGGACGACGTGGCTCGAGAATTTCCGGATACGGAAAGTACGGTCGAGGCGCTGCGGCTCGTGGTGAAGTTGCGTGCGGTGAGGCCGAAGGGCACCGAACGTAAGAAGAATCGGGGTCGTTAGCGGTGCTGCGGACCACTTGACGAGCGGCTGGCGGATAGGAAACCCAAAGCGATTTGTTCCGTAGTGCGGTCGTGTTGGCGCAGTTGACCGATCGAGTCTTATGCGATCCAGCGGGCGGGCAGCGGCCGCTGGCCCAGGCGTTCGGTCCCGTGTTTTCCGTCGCGTCGGGCGGCATCGGCTGCGTGCTCACCGTGCTCCTCATCGCGTGGCGGACGCCCGCGCTCGCGAACCACACGCACGAGGTCGAGCCGTCGATCGTCGCGGGTTAGCCTGGGTTCAGTTGTGTCCCGCGCCGCTCTGGCCGCCGCCGCCGGCTTGCCCGCCGTGCCCCGCCTGTCCGCCCTCACCGCCGGCACCGCCCGCGCCGTTGCAGGTCACCTGCTTCGCTTGAGCGCGCTCGAGGCAATCGGCGAGCGCGGTGCCGAGATCGCCTGGACCCTCTCCGGCGGCGCCGGTCAAGTCGTAGCGCTGGATTGTCTCCATGAAGTAGCCGAGGTCGCCGCAAGCGACCGAGGCGAGCGGGCAGTCCGCGCTCGTCGGGTGCTCGCTCGCGGGGAGGCAATATGCCGCGGGATCGCACGTCTCCACGGCGCTGCAGCTGCACGTGCAGCCGTCCGCGACGGCGCAGCCTTCGACCGCAGTCTGGAAGCAGCCGAAAACACCGGCCAGAGGCGGCGCAAAACAGCGTTCGTTCGCGCCGCAGCTCGCGGAGGACGTGCAGTCTTGCCGGCGGCAGCCGCTCGCGTCGAACGGCGACGACACCTCGCCGCACTTGAGCGCGTCACACGTCGCCGCGAACGAACAGGTCGTTTGAATCGTGTCGAGCGGACCGTCCGCGGTCGAAACCGAGGCGCACTGAGCGAGCTTGTGCCGACTCACCTCGTCCGCGCAGAGTCCCGCTTCGCCTCCGGCGCCGCCGCCCGCACTGCCCGCGGCGGAGCCAGCCGTGCCGCCCACGCCGCCCTTTCCGCCGGCGCCGCCGCGCCCACCACCGCCACCAAAACCACCCGCGGTCCCGCCCGTGCCGCCGGAGCCGGCTTTGCCACCGCCCGTGCCGCCCGTGCCGGCGTGGCCCGCGCTCGTGCCCCCGTGCCCAGCCGTACCCGCTTGGCCGCCTTTGCCCGCGTTTCCAGTGGGCGGATTGGTGTCGTCACCGCCGCAGCCGTACGCGAGCGCGAAGCTACCGCAGAGGAGCAGCATGGCCGTCCACGAATGTCGCATTGAGACCTCCACGTCCGAGCCCGTCCGCTCGGCCACCACACTTTCAATTCATGCCCGCGCATCGGAGTTTTGATTTCGAGAGCCTCCGCGCCCCGGGGTCATGAAGAGCTCGAACTCGGCGATGTCACGCCGCTCATCGATGCGCTCCCGGAGCTCGATGCAATCCGCCGCACGCTTTCCACGGCGCCGGGCAACGATGTCGAACCCGCTGAAAACGACCCGGGAACGCCGGAGGGTGGGCCAGGCCTCGCGCGAGCGATCGCGGCCCCTTCAGAAGTCGTCGATCTTACTTGTGGAGCCGAGGGGGATCGAACCCCTGACCTCATGACTGCCAGGAGTGCAGGAGCGCGCAGGAAGGTGCAAGACGGCATCGAAACGGCTCCGGCCGGTGGCCAGACGGCAGGACGATGCAGGATGGCCCACCCAATCCCGAGAGGGTGGGCCAGGCTTCACAACCGCTGACGCGTGCCGATGCTCGCGCTCTCGTCGGCCCAACGGGTAGGCTCCGCAACGTGAGGCGCGCGGGAAGAGTTGTGGGAGGGCTTCGAGTATCATCCGCCCATGTCGGCAGAACGGACGATGAACCATCGCAACGGCTCGCTGTTACTGTTTCTACTGGGTGTCGCGGCCACGACCCAGGCCTGCAGCGGCGGCTCGAGCGGCTCTTCTGTCGCAGGTGTTGCAGGCAGCCCGAGCTCCGGCGGCGGTGGCCAGGGCGCCAACCAGAGTGATGAGACCGCCGCGGTAGGCGGGAGTATCACGGGCGGCCAAGCCGAGCGGGGGGGCGCAGACGCGGGCTCGAACGACGCGGATACGGCGGGCATGCCTGCTGCGGGGGCAAATGCGATTCAGTCCGCAACTGGCGGCTCGGCACAGGGAGGCGCGGGTGGCAAGACAGGGAGCTCAGAGACGGTCCTCGGCGAGCTCACAGGCATCCCGGGCGCGACAAGCCCCGACGAGCAGCCGATTCTCCTCGATCGAACCCACCTCATGGGCCAAGGTGCCGCTCAACAGATGTTCGTCGACTCCCACGACGATCTGTTCGTTGCCGAAGGCATCCTCCCCAATCAACTGACCTCGGTCGTCAAATACGATTCGAGTTTGGCACAACAATGGAGCGATTCGAGCCTAGCGCCCAGCACTGCAGCGGTGCGCACGGTAGCGGTCAGTGCACGCGGAGAGACTTTCGTCGGCGGCAACGTCACAGGGGCCTTGCCGGGTGAGGCGTCTCTTGGCGGCACGGACGCATTCGTGGGCAAGCTCGATGCCGATGACAAGCACGTTTGGATGCACCAGTGGGGTTCTGACAGAGACGATTCCACCGAATATCTGGTCGGTGCAGCGGACGGTTCGGTGTTCGCGACGGGCACGGCCGGCGGCTCGATTCCCAACGACGCGCAAGCCGCCGCGGGTGCTCCTTTCGCGGCGCGCTACGAAAACGACGGCGCACTGACGTGGCTGAAACAGCCCACACCTCGCAACTTTGGTGTCGCGGGGAATAACAACTCGAACCTCGTCGTTGACGGCACGGGGACATTGTATCAGGGTTATCGAAACATATTGCGGACCATCGGACCATCAGGAGAATTGGTGTCTGATACGATGGTCGCCGATTCGACGGGGTCGCCGCTCTTTCTCGGTCTCCTGAGCTTGGACGGTAGCGGCAACTCTCTTTACACGACCACCGGGGACCTCTTCGATCTTGCGCTCAACGGCAGCGTCCTCTGGTGGCGCAAATACGAGTCACAGATGGCGGATATCGACACCCAGGGGGGAACATGGAGCGGCGGTTTCGCCGGAGTGCATGCGCTGGCCGTTGGGGGTGAGGGCCTGTACTTGACGGGACCGTACGATAACGTCTACCCGAATCTGAAGCCATCTCAAGCGCCCGTAGTCGCTACCTACGTCGGCCGCTATGACTCGCAGGGCAATCAGCTCTGGTTCAAGGAGTTCTTGTTCGAGGGCACGACAGGAGACCTCAGTTCGATGACGCCTGTTACTACGGGGGGCGGTATCGCGGTGAAGTCGAACGGCAACGCGTTGGTAGTCCTGAACGGCATCCTCTCCGGTAGCACCGTGTGGTACGCGTTTGAGCTGGCGAAAAGCGACGGAAGCCTTTTGTAGTGGAGAGTACACGGCCCCGCGCGGGGCCAGCGCACCGAGCGCACCGACCGCACCGAGCGCCGGTCGGTCGGGAGCTCGATCGAAATTGTCGCACGCGCCGTCCTGCGTCGTGGCACCGGCGAGGGGCCACTGCTCGGGGAACGAGAAGGAGTCCCCGGTGAAGCGCGCATCGGGCAGGGTCAGCGAGGAGCACCGCCGGTCAGAGGTCACGCGCACGAACCAGACGCGGGGGTCGCCACTGAAGCGGATCTGGTCGTAGGTGACACCGCTCACCGCGCCTGCCGTCTCGCAGCAAGCGAGGCGCTTGCCGAGCGAGCACCCAGTGTTGGCACACGCTGGGCTCATGGCCATCGCCTGATCCTGCGCCTTGATCGCCGAAAGATCGTCCCCGTGCTCCGGACCAGCTCCCGCCTCTACAACAAGTTGTCGGAAGCGAAATCCAGCAGCCGTTCCCAGTGTCCGGCTATGTCTCGACAAGACGCGCCCGGCAAAACGGAGCGGAACCTGTCGATTTGATTGTGGAGCCGAGGGGGATCGAACCCCTGACCTCATGACTGCCAGTCATGCGCTCTCCCAGCTGAGCTACGGCCCCGGGTGGGGTGAAAGGGAGCGGGAGACTGACACACGCGCCGGTGAAAGGCGAGCGTCAGTCGCTCGTTTCGGTTACGGCGCGGCGGGCGGCGCCGGACGGTGCTGTGGCGGCGGAGCCGAGCCTCCGGCGTTTCCGGGTTGAACGGCGAACTGCCCGGGACGGAACGGGCGCGGCGCGCCGCTCGCGAAGGCGCCCGGCACGAGCGCCGGACGCATGCCCGTCGGAATGGCGCGCATGGGGTTCGGAGGCGGGGTCGGTTGCGCGTTCGCGGTTGCGGGCGCCGTCGCGCTCGGGACGGCCGAGCCCGACGCCTGCGGCGTGAGCTCGGCGCGCGTCTTCCCGTCGGGGCGCGTCGCGATGAAAGCGAGCAGGACGACGAGGACGAGGCTAATCCCGAGGAGTGTCAGCCAGCCGGGCGTGGCGGGCTCGTCCGGGCCCGGCTCGTTCGCGGGCTTACCGTCGTACTCGTAGTGGTGGTCGGCGTGGGCCTCCGAGGCTCCACCGTGGGAGTGCTCGCTCATCGGGCGAAGTCATCCTCCGTTCGTTCTCGCGGGTCAAGGGCGCCTCGCTTGACCCGTGCGGACACCGGGTCCTACGCTCGGCTCGGGCGCCCCGGTCGGCGCTCCAGCCCCGCCGATGGCTCAACCCGCCCAGCGTTACAAGGTCCTCGAAAGGATCGCCGCGGGCGGTATGGCGGAAGTCTTCCGCGCCGAGAGCGCCGGCCTCGAGGGCTTCAAGAAGCTCGTCGCCATCAAGCGCGTGCTGCCGCACCTGTCCGAGAAGAAGCAGTTCATCGGCATGTTCCTGGACGAGGCGCGCGTCGGCGCGCACCTCTCGCACTCGAACTGCGTCCAGGTGTTCGACATCGGCGTCGGCGACAACACGTACTTCATCGTGATGGAGTTCGTGGACGGCTCCGATCTCAAGGGCGTCATCGAGCACAGGAGGACGATCGGCCAGCCCGTCCCCGTCGAAGAGGCGTGCCTCATCACGGTGCGCATTTGCGAAGGGCTCGCGTACGCGCACGAGCTCGTCGACAACAAGGGGCAATCGCTCCACATCGTGCACCGGGACATGTCCCCGCCGAACGTGCTGCTCACGCGCCACGGCGAGGTCAAAATCGTGGATTTCGGTCTCGCCAAGGCGAACAGCCAGCTCGAAAAGAGCGAGCCGGGCATCATCAAGGGCAAGTTCAGTTACCTCTCGCCCGAAGCGGCGCAGGGCTTGCCGGTGGACGCGCGCACCGACGTGTTCGCCGTCGGCATCATCCTGTGGGAGATGCTCGCGGGCCGCCGCCTCTTCCTCGGGGAGAGCGATCTCGAGACGGTGCGCATGGTGCAGCGCGCGGAAATTCCGCCGCTTCGCGCGATCAACCCGAAGGTGCCGCTCGAGCTCGAGCGCGTGCTCGCGAAGGGCCTCGCCGCCGATCCGGCTCGCCGTTACCAGACGGCACGCGAGTTCGGCCGCGATCTCAACCAGATCCTCTTTCACATCGGACGGGCGGTTTCGTCCTTCGACATCGCGCAGCTCGTCTTGCCGATCTGGCGCGACCGGCAGCGCAAGAAGAAGGACAAGGTCGACAAGGGCGCGATCATCGGGTCGCTCATCGACGAAGCGCTGTTCGAATTTTCGTCGCTCGAGAACGACAACCAAGGCAACAAGAGCACGGTGGGCTCGCTGCCGGTGAGCCTCGGTTCGTTCGAGGACGTGCACAACTGGGGCGACGAAATGTCGAACGAGCCGCCCGCCGTCCGCGACGTCGCGCCGATGAGCTACGAGCTCGGAAACCTCGCCGCGCTCGAAGACGACACGCCGCCGCCGCTCCGGCAGAGCTCCCCGCTCGCCTCCGTGCGCTCGCCGTCACAGACCGGCGGACACTCCGCCGTTCCGCACGCGGCCCCCTTCGTCGACGACGAACCGGAGCCGCAACTCCGCGGCGGCAAGAACCGGGCAATCGGCGTGATCGTGATCGTGCTCGCGGCGGCCGCCGCCGTGGGCGCGTGGTTCGGCCTCGTCCCGCATCACTGAGGCGCGCTCGCGCCGGGCGGTGCCGGCCGAAACCGAGAGCCGCGGGGCGCGTCGAGCCGGGGTCGACGCGCCGAGCGCTCGGTGCGTTCAGCTCGCTTCTTCGTCGACGTCGTCGTCCGACTCGTCGTCGTCCTCGTCATCCTCGTCGTCGTCGAGATCGTCGTCCAGATCGTCCTCGTGGTCCGCGTGCTCGTCGCCGTGCTCGTCGCCCTCGTGCTCTTGCCCGGACTTGTCTCCCTTCGAACGTTCGCGTTCACGCTGCGCGCGCTCGCTCGCGAGTCGCTGGAAGACGATGGGTTTCGGCGCGACGAGCACCGCCATCGTCCGCGCCTCCATGATCGGCCGCTGCTCGATGTTCGCCAAGTCCTCGAGCTTTTGCACGAGCGCGTCGAGCTGCATGCGCGCCCGCTCGGGATGGGTGATTTCGCGACCGCGGAAGCGACACACGATCTTCACCTTGTTGCCCGCCTCGAGGAATTTGCGAGCGGCGCGCACCTTCGTGTCGATGTCGTGATCGTCCGTCTTCGGACGCAGCTTGATCTCCTTCACCTCGACGATGGTCTGCTTGCGCTTCGCGTCGCGGGCCCGCTTCTTTTCCTCGTACTTGTACTTCCCGAAGTCGAGGATCTTGCAGACGGGCGGCGTCGCTTTCGGATTCACCTCGACCAGATCGAGGCCGACCTCCTGCGCGCGCCGGAGCGCCGCTTCGGTCGACAACACGCCGAGGTTCGAGCCGTCAGCGTCGACGACGCGCACCTCCGGCACGCGGATGCGATGGTTGATCCGGATTTGGGGACCGCGCGTGTCCCGGCTGAAACGGCGACCGCCGCCGCCTGCTAGAGCCATGGGTTTTGGGCTTTGTGGGAGGTCATGGTGATCAAGGAGGTAATTGCCTCTGGGTAGATTTGGATTGGGATTGCTCTTTTGAGTGAAGGCGACGGAGGCGGACCCACGCGGCCCTGGGCGCATGCGCCATCGGCGGGTCGGTCGCGGGCCGCGGGAGTTGCGCGCGCGGCGTCATTGGGAGACGGGCGCGGGCGCTTTGCCCGGCTTGGGCGGCACGGCTTCGGCGGCGACGCGCGCGGCGAACGCGGCGACCGGCAGCGAGCCGAGCTCGCCCGCGTCGCGCGACCGCACCGACACGGCGCCGGCTTCCACCTCTTTTTCGCCGATGACCGCCACGTACGGATGGCGCATCAAACGCGCGTTGCGGATCTTCGCGCCGAGCTTGTCGGAGCTCGCGTCGACCGTGACGCGCAGGCCGTGCGCATGGAGCTCCTTCCTCACGCGCTCCGCGTACTCCGCCTGCTTCTCGCTCACCGTCACGAGCGCCACCTGGACCGGCGCGAGCCACACCGGGAATTTGCCGGCGACGTGCTCGATGTAAATCGCGAAGAAGCGCTCGAGCGAGCCGAGCACCGCGCGGTGCAGCATCACCGGCCGATGCGCGCCGCCGTCGGCGCCGATGTAGTCGAGACCGAAGCTCTCCGGCATCTGACTGTCGAGCTGAATGGTGCCGAGCTGCCAGTCGCGCCCGATCGCGTCGAGCACGTGGAACTCGAGCTTCGGTCCGTAGAACGCGCCCTCGCCCGCGAGCTTCTCGAACGGCACGCCCGCGTTCACGAGCACGCGCTCGAGCGCGTTTTCGGCGTGGTCCCACTCCGCGTCCGTGCCCATGCGCTTCTCGGGTCGGAGCGCGAGCTTCACCGAGACGTTCGTGAGATCGAACGCGCGGTACACCTCGAACAGCAAGCGTGTGAACGCCGCCGTCTCCTCCTCGATCTGCTCCTGCGTGCAGAAGATGTGCGCGTCGTCCTGGCAGAAGCTCCGCACGCGCGCGAGGCCGTGAATCACGCCCGCGCGCTCGAAGCGATGCAGCCGCCCGAAGTCCGCCACGCGCCACGGCAGCTCGCGGTAGCTCCGGCGCCGCTGCCCGAAGACCAAGCAGTGGCTCGGGCAGTTCATCGGTTTGAGCCCGAACGCGAGCGCGGGGTGATCCGCCGGGCCCGGGCCGAGCGGCTTGCCCGCGTGCTCCTTCATGAGCTCGAGCGTCGTCGGGTAATAGAGGCCGTCGACGAAGTTCGGGATGTGCCCGCTCGTCTCGAACAGGCGCCGATCGAAGACCTGCGGCGTGACGACTTCTTCGTAGCCGTAGTCGAAGTAGAGCGAACGCACGAACTCGACGAGTCGGTTGTAGATGCCGGCGCCGTTCGGCAAGAGGAACGGCATGCCCGGCGCCCACTCGTGGAACATCATGAGCTCGAGCTCTTTGCCGAGCTTGCGGTGATCGCGGGCGCGCGCCTCCTCGAGCAGGCGCAGGTGCTCCTTCAGCGCTTTCTCGTCCGGGAACGCCGTCCCGTAGATGCGCTGGAGCATGGGGTTGTGCTCGTCGCCGCGCCAATACGCGCCCGCGACCGAGAGCAGCTTCACCGCGCCGATGTGTCCCGTGGTCGGCACGTGCGGGCCCTCGCACAAATCCACCCACGTCCCTTCGGGGCGGCCCGGGCTTCCGTGCCGGTAGAGCGAGATGGCTTCGTTGCCCGGGATGGCGTCGAGCACCTCGAGCTTGAACTTCTCCCCCATGCCTTCGAAGAGCTTGTGCGCCTCTTCGCGGCTCACTTCTTCACGGTAAAACGGCTTCTTCGCGCCGATGATCTTGCGCATTTCGGCCTCGATGAGCTCGAGGTCGGCGTCGCTGAACGGCTTCCCGTCGGGGCGCGAAAAGTCGTAATAAAAACCCGAGTCGATGGCGGGGCCGATCGTCACCTGCGTGCCCGGGAACAGGCGCTGGACGGCGTCCGCCATCACGTGCGCGGCGGAGTGACGCAGCACCTGCGTGCCGGCGGGCTCGCTCGCGTGGATGGGCGTGAGCTCGGCGCTCGCCTCGACCGGAGTATGGAGGTCGACGACTCGTCCGCCGCTTCGTACGGCGACGATGTCCTCGGCGTGCTGCCCTCGCTCCCTCAGCAGCTCGCCTGGCGTCTTGCGCGCAGGCTGCGTGCTCATGCCGTCGTGGTGACCGTCGTGGTGGTGCAGGGCAGGAGCGCGAGACTTCGAGTGCGGCTAGTAGGCGCGGACAGGATTGAACTGTCGACCCCTACCGTGTCAAGGTAGTGCTCTACCACTGAGCTACGCGCCTGTGGGTCAGCGGACAGGGGCTCCGCCACTCGTCGAATCTCGCAGAAAAACAGGGACCACTGCCTACAACTCGCTCCGGAGTGTGTCAAGCCGGGTTTGGGGGTTTCGGGCTCGTCGCCAAGCCTTTCCTTGCGCGGGGTTCCGATTCTGGGTATAGGCCGCCCCCCACGAATTCCGCCAAGGATTGCCCTCAGGTTTGGAGGGGAGACGCCCGCTTGGACACTCGATTGCTCCTTGCCCAGAACGTTCCGCCGGCCCCCGGGCGTGAGCCCGGCGTGGTTCAGCCCCAACCGGCACCGGCCGGCACCGCCCCCGCCCCCGAGCCGCCCGCCGGCGGCATGTGGGTGATGTTGCTGATGGTCGTGCCCCTGCTCTTCTTCATGTTCTGGAGCTCGCGCTCCGCGCAGAAGAAGCAGGAGAAGACCCTCACCGAGCTCCAGAAAGGGGATCGCGTGATCCTCCAGGGCGGCATCGTCGGGAAGTTCCTCGAGATGAACGACCGCATGGCGAAGGTCGAGATCGCCCCCGGAACGAAGGTGGACGTCCTCCGTACGAGCATCCTCGGCAAGGATTCCGCCGAGACCCAGGCCGCAGCCGAGAAGCGGTAGTCCGATGCCGCCGATCACGCCTGCGCTCGTTCTCACCGCCGTCTTCGGAGTTTTCGCGCTCGTCACGCTCGCGGTCGGCGCCTCGGTCCGCGGTCATCGCGTGGCGCTCTGGCTCGCTGCGGTGCTCGCGGCCTCGGCGGCGGGCGCCGCGTGGGTCGACGCGTTCTGGCCGATGGTGGTGCTCGCGCTCCTCGCGTTCACGGCGACTTTCGCCGCCATTCCGGCGCTCGACCTGAGCTGGCGCATGCGCGCGTCGCTCAACTTCTCGGTCGTCTTGCTCGGCTTCCTCGCGCTCTGGCCGACCTTCAACGGCATGAGCTCGGGCCGCTTCCCGTGCCCGCAGTACATCAAGGATCACGTCGCGTTCCGCCTCGTCGCGGGTCTCGATCTCCGCGGCGGCATGCGGCTCGTCTACACGGTGGACGTCGAGGAAGCCGTCAAGGACAAGCGCGACCACTACTACGAGGACATGCGCAACGAGCTCACGCGCGTGTTCGGCCTGCACCAGGGCGACGAGCGGCCGACGGAGGAGACGTACACGAAGCTCCGCGAGAAGGTCGAGCTCGAGGCGCCCCGCCGCCCCGCCGAGCTCATCCGCATGACGCTCAAGCCCGGCACCGATCCCTCGAAGATCGACGAGCGCTTTCTCGAGCGCTTCCGCTCCGAGCTCTCCTACACGCGGAGCCAGGACGGGCACAACTGGGAGTTCCGCATCCGTTCGAGCGTCGAGAGCGGCATCCGCGATCGCGCGGTCGGGCAGGCGCGCGAGATCATCGGCCGCCGCATCGACGAGCTCGGCCTGCGCGAAGCCGCCGTTTCGACGCGCGACGAGGACATCATCGTCGAGGTGCCCGGCGAGGACGAAAAGAGCTTCGCGAACATCCGCGACATCATCAGCCAGACGGCGCGCCTCGAGTTCAAGCTGCTCGACGACGACTCGGACTTCATGAAGCAAGTCCAGGAGAACGCGAGCGGCCACCCCGAGACGCTGCCCGAAGGGCTCGAGTTCGATCGCGAGGTCGTCTCCGTCGGGCTCGACAAGGGCGGCGACGTGAAGAAGGCGACCGTCACCTACGCCTTCTTGAAGAAGGGCGAGAAGGAGACGAGCCAGCAGACGCTCACGCGCCTGAAGGAGTGGGCCGCCACGCTGCCCGTCCCGCCGGACCGCGAGATCGGCTACGAGCTCATCCGCACGCCGCAGGACACGGTGTCGCTCAAGGAGGTGGATCGCGGCTGGCGCACCTATCTCCTCAAGTCGCGCGCCGAAGTGACCGGCGACCAGGTGCGTGACGCCGCGGCCCAGCCCGACCAGGGCCAGGGCTCGCTCGGCGGCTGGCACGTCGCGCTCACCTTCACCGAGCAGGGCGGCCGCATCTTCGAGCAGATCACGGGCGACAACATCAAGCGCCGCTTCGCCATCATCCTCGACGGCCGCATCGAGAGCGCGCCGGTGATCCAGACGCGCATTCCGGGCGGCCACGCTCAGATCACGATGGGTTCGAGCGATCCGGAGCAGCAGCTCCAGAGCGCGCGTCAGCTCGAGCTCGTGCTCCGCTCCGGCGCGCTCCCCGCGCCGATCTCGCCGTCGAACGAGCAACGCATCGGCCCCTCGCTCGGCCGCGACTCGATCGATCTCGGCGTGCAGGGCGCGCTCGGCGGCAGCGCGCTCGTCTTGATCTTCATGGTGCTCTACTACAACCGCGCCGGGTTCATCGCCGACATCGCCGTGGTGACGAACCTGTTCCTGCAGCTCGCGATCCTCGCGTCGTTCGGCGCGTCGATGACGCTGCCGGGCATCGCCGGTCTCGCGCTCACCATCGGCATGAGCGTCGACGTGAACGTGCTCATCAACGAGCGCATCCGCGAAGAAATCGACCTCGGGAAGAGCCCGCGCGCGGCCGTGGAGATCGGCTACAAACGCGCGTTCAGCGCCATTTTCGACGGCCACGTCACGAGCGTCATCGCCGGCGTCGTGCTCTCCCAGTACGGCACCGGCCCGATCAAGGGCTTCGCGGCGGCGCTCCTCGTCGGCGTCGTGTGCAGCCTCTTCACCGGCGTCGTGATGACGCGCGTGATGTTCGACCTCTGGATCCGCTTCTTGGGTCGCCAGGGAAAGCTGGCCTTGGGTTAATCCGATGCGCTTCTTCTCCGGCGGCAAAATCTACGACTTCATGCGCTGGCGATTCTTTTTCGTCGGCCTGAGCCTGATCATGACGTTCGGCTCCATCGCGCTCCTCGCGATGGGCCGCGCGCGCCTCGGCACGGACTTCCGCGGCGGCACCGAGATCGAAGTCGCGTTCAAGGGCCACGTCACGGTCGCGGAGATCCGCCGCGCGGTGGAAGCGGGCGGCTTCAGCTCGCCCGACGTCATCAAGGTAGACGACCTGCGGAACGCCGACCGCTACCTCGTCCGCGTGCAGGAGGTCTCGACCATCGCGCGCGAGGTGCAGGAGCAAGTCGAGCGCAAGCTCTGCTTCGGCAACAACCTCGACGCCACGGCGTGTCCCCCGTCCAAGCAGGCGACCGAGGTTCGCTTCAGCCCCGGCGGCGACAAGATCACGGCGCGCTACAACCAAGATCCGGATCTCGAGTGGGTGAAGGAGCAGGCCGCTTCGGTCGCCGGCATTCACCTCCACCCCGGCGCGAACAACCCGCACATCCAGAACGCGCGCGACCACAAGGTCGAGATCGAGTTGATGAGCAAGGGCGATCAGCTCATCAGCGCGCTGCAGAAGGGGCTCGGCGCCCGCGCGCCCGACCAGGCGCTCCGCTCGGAGTGGATCGGACCGCGCGCCGGCGCTCAGCTCCGCGACAGCGCGATCAAGAGCATCCTGATCGAGATCGTCTTCATCATGGCGTACATCGCGTTCCGGTTCGATCTCCGGTTCGCGCCCGGCGGCATCATCGCCCTCTTCCACGACGCGACCGGCTCGATCGGCATGCTGATCCTGCTCGGCAAGGAAATCGACCTCACGACGGTCGCCGCCATCCTCACCATCATCGGTTACTCGGTGAACGACACGGTCGTCATCTACGACCGCGTGCGCGAGAACCTCGGCAAGCTCCGCGGCGCGAGCTTCCGCGAGCTCATCAACATCAGCACTTCCGAGATGCTCGGCCGAACCATCCTGACCACGGCGACGGTCGAGATGAGCATGCTGGCCTTCTTCATTTGGGGCACCGGCACGCTGAAGAACTTCGCGTTCTCCCTCACGGTCGGCCTGATCTTCGGCACCTACTCGACGATCTACATCGCGCTCCCCGTGACCGAGTGGCTCGACAAGGTGCTCTTCTCGCGCATGAGCGGCGGTACCGGCGGTCCCTCGGGCGGATCCCGAGGCTCGCGCGGTCGCCCGAAAGCCAAGCGCGCCGTCGCGCCCGCCTGAGCGTCCGCGTCCGTCGGCCGAGCCGCCCGCACCCGACCTCGAGTGCGGGCCGTGCGCACCTTCGCGCGGGCGGGTGTCCCGTCGTCTCCGGCGTGTGTCCATTCGTCTCGGAGTGCGTGACCGTCCGTTGACAGCCAGCCGGCCGACCTTAAGTTCGACACATGTTCGCTCCCGCCATGCCCGCTCAAGAAGTTGCCGCGACCACGCGGCCCCTGGGCTTCCCTGTGGAGCTCTGGGAGGAAATGTCCGACCAACACCGCGCCGCCTGCACCAGCGCTCAAGCGCTGATCGGCGCGTTCGGTTCGGATCGCACCCGGCCCCTCCGCGCCGTCTCGAAGCGAGCCGGCCTCGGCATGCAAGAGGCGCTCGACGGCCTCCGCGTCCTCGACGGGATGGACCTCGTGCAGGTTCAGCCGGGCGATAACGGTCCGCTCGTCACCCTGGTGGCGCTCCCCGAAGATCACATTCGCATCACGGGCCCCGACGGCGCCACCCGCTGGGTCTTCATCGCCCGCCCGCTCGATCCGCCCGAGCTCGAGCCGCACGAACTGAACTAAGCGCCGCGTTCCCTCCCCGCGACGCCCCGCTAGCCCCGCCCGGACCCCCACCGTCCCCGCGGGGCTAGCCCTTTTTGTGGGTTGGTTCGTGGTTTCGCCCCGGCGCGCGCCTGCTGCCAGCCCGGTCACGCTATGTCCGGTAGGACTAGCCTTTTGTGCAGGTACCCGCTACTGCCGAAGGCATGCCCGCGAGCGCGCCGGCCCTGGCCGGTGCACCCCCACCGCACTCCGCCGCGCTCGAGCTGTCGCGGGCGCTCTCGATCTCGCGGACGCTCGCCGGCTGGCTCGACGCGCAGGGTCATCGCGACCTCGACGCGACGCGCCGTTTTCTGAGCCCGCGCCTCGCCGAGCTGTCGCCGCCCCACGCCATGCTCGACCGCGACGCCGCCGCCGAGCGACTCGCCCGCGCCGTCACGGCGCGCGAGCGCATCGCCGTGTTCGGCGATTACGACTGCGACGGCATCACCGCCACGGCCGTGCTCACCGAGCTCCTGCGCGCGCTCGACGCCGACGTCGTGCCGCTCGTCGCCGAGCGCAACGACGGCGGGTACGGCGTGTCGGCGGCGGCCGTCGAGCGCATCGTCGCGACCGGCGCGACGCTCGTCGTCACGTGCGACTGCGGCTCGTCGGACCACGCGTCGCTCGCCGAGCTCCAGCGCCGCGGTCTCGACGCCGTCGTCGTCGATCATCACCTCGTGCCGGAGGAGCCGCTGCCCGCCGTCGCGTTCTTGAATCCGCAGCGGCCCGGCTGCGGCTTTCCGTTCAAGTGGCTCGCCTCGTGCGGCTTGTGCCTGAGCCTCGGCGCGGCCGTGCGGGCGCGCCTCGGCCGCACCATCGATCTCACGAGCGTGCTCGATCTCGTCGCCATCGGCAGCATCGCCGACGTGGTGCCGCTCGTGGGGGACAACCGCGCGCTCGTGCGCGCCGGACTCGCGCGGCTCGGGGACGCGAAGCGTCCCGGTTTGCGCGCGCTCTTCGAGCTCGCGAAGCTCGAGCGCGGCACCGCGCTCCGCGCCGACGAGGTCGCGTTTCGGATCGCGCCCCGCCTGAACGCGCCGGGTCGGCTCGGCAGCGCGTCGGTCACGCTCGCGCTCCTGCTCGAGAAGAATCCGGACCGCGCCGACCAAATCGCGGGCGACGTCGAGCAGAAGAACGCCGAGCGGCGCGTGCTCCAAGATCGCATGGTCGCCGAAGCGCTCGCCGAGGTCCGCGAGGAACGCTGGGACGCAGCGCCGGCCGTCGTGCTCGGGCGTGAAGGCTGGCAGCAGGGCATCGTCGGCATCGTCGCGGGGCGGCTCGCCGACGAGCTCGGGCGTCCCGTCGCCGTGATCGGCTTCGAGAACGGCGTCGGGCGCGGGTCCGTGCGCGGGCCGCGCGGCGCGCGGCTTTACGACGCGTTGAAGGCGGTGAGCCCGGTGCTCCTGCGCTTCGGCGGGCACCAAGCGGCGGCCGGTCTAGAGGTGACGGCGTCGCGGCTCGGCGAGCTCCGCGAAGGGTTCGCGGCGGCCGTCGCCGCGCAGGGTCACGACGAAACGCTCGCGCCGCCGGCGCCCGCCGTGCCGCTCGCGGCGGGCGATACGCTCGCGCGCGTCCTCGGTGATTTTGCGCTGCTCGAGCCGTGCGGCGAGGGCAATCCGTGCCCCGAGCTCGAGCTTCACGGCACGCTGCTTCGCGCTCGCGAGGTGCGAGGCGGGCACCTGAAGCTCGAAGTCGAGCTTGCGTCGGGTGAGCGCGTGAGCGCGTTCGGCGCCGGCATGGGCGCGCGGACGTTCGAACCCGGCGCGAGCGTGACCATGGCCGGGCGGCTCGTGCACGATCGTTTTCGCGGCGGCGACGCCGCCGAGCTCCGGCTGTCGCGCGTCGAATGAGCTCGCGCTATGGTCGGGCCGTGCCCGACGACACGTTCATCAAGTTCGAGCGCGTGTTCAAAGCGTTCGGGCCGAAGATCGTCTACGCGGGGCTCGATCTCGAGATCAAACGCGGCGAAGTGCTGACCATCTGCGGCGGTTCCGGCGTCGGCAAGAGCGTGATGCTCAAGATGCTGATTGGCCTGCTCGCCGCCGATTCGGGCCACATTTACTTCGACGGCCAGGACCTCACGCGCTTCGACGAGGCGGCGCTCTCGGAGGTGCGGCGGCGCATCGCCATGCTGTTTCAGAGCGGCGCGCTCTTCGACTCGCTCACGGTGGGGGAAAACGTCGGGTACGGACTCGAAGAGCACTTCCACTACACCATGACCGAGACCCAGCGCGCCGAGCGCGTCGCCTGGGCCCTCGAGCTCGTCGGGCTACCCGGCATCGAGCCGATGCAGCCCGCGGACCTGTCGGGCGGCATGCGCAAACGCGTGGGGCTCGCGCGAGCCATCGCCGTACAGCCCGAGGTCCTGCTCTACGACGAGCCGACGACCGGGCTCGATCCCATCAACACCGCGCGCGTGAACCACCTCATCACGGGCTTGCAGGAGCGCTTGAACATCACGAGCGTCGTCGTGACCCACGACATGCGGAGCGCTTTCTCGATCAGCGACCGTATCGCGATGGTGCACTCCGGCCGCATCATCATGATCGGCAGCGTCGACGAGTTCCGGAGCTCGACCGATCTGCGCGTCGCCGATTTCATCGAGGGTCGCGCGCCCGTCAAGGAAAGCGTCGAAGCGTTGTTGAACAGCTGACGGTCCCGGAGCGCCGTCCCGAAAGCGAGCCAGCATGCCGATCACGACTCTGCTTCTCGACGTCGGCGGCACGCTCGTGACGCCCAACTTCGAGCGCATCGCGAGCGAGTACGCCGCGGACGGCGTCGTGGTCGATGCGCGCGTGCTCGAGCGCGCCGAGGCTGAAACGCGACTCGCGTCCGACCGCGGCGACGGCGTGCGGCGCCACGCCGACGTCTGGCTCTCCTACATGCTGAGCATCGCGCACCACGCCGGCGTCACGCAGCCGCCCACCGCCGCGTTCGAACGGCTGCGGAGCTATCACGACACGACGAACCTCTGGGAATGCGTGATCGACGGGACCGAGGCGGCGCTCGAGGGGCTCGCGCGGCGCTATCGCCTCGGAGTCGTCTCGAACGCCAACGGCACCGTGCGGCGGAAGCTCGAGCGCGTCGGGCTCGGGCGCTTCTTCGAAACGGTGGTCGATTCGGCCGAGGAAGGCATCGAGAAGCCCGATCCGCGGCTCTTTCATGTCGCGCTCGAGCGGCTCGGCGCCCGCGCCGAACACAGCGCCTACGTCGGCGACATCTTCAAGGTGGACGTCGTCGGTGCCCGCGCCGCAGGGCTCCATCCCGTGCTGCTCGACCCGCGCGGAGCGCACGCCGACAAGCCGTGCGACCGAGTCGCGACGCTCGGCGAAGTCGCCGCGCTCTTGGCGCGCACGCGCGTCGGCTGAATACGGAATTTGGCCGGACTTCGCGTCTGCGCTCGTCGGCGTTCGTGTATGCCAATGTCGGCACGGCACGGCTTCGCGCGCCGTGGTGTGGGTGAGGCATTTTGAGATAGTCTCGGTAGAGGGGTCGTTCTGAAAAAACCATGTGTCCAGCACCCGTGTCTCGCCGGCCACTGAACGTCGGGATCCTCGCGAATGGCTTTGCCGATCCTTACTCGCTGAAGATCGCGCACGCGGCCGGCCAGGAGCTCGCTCGCGGCGGCAGTCACTGCATCTTCTTCGGAGCGGGCTTCCCGCAAGCGCCGCTCTTCAGAAACGAAGCCGATGCGTGCGCGCTGCCCGTCACCATGGACGCCTGGCTCCTCCTCGGCGAGATGCTGCGTGACTCGCTCGGCGACGTGACGCACGCGGTGCGCTCCGTGCCGCGCGCCGTCACGATCGGCTTCGATTTGCCGACGCTGCCGAGCGTCGGTTCCGACGCCGAGACCGGCATCTTTCAAGCCGTGATGCACCTCGCCAAACGCCACGAACGACGGAGGATCGCGTTCATCGCGGGTCCCGAGAGCAGCAGCGACGCGCGCCAGCGCCTCGGCGCTTACCGCATGGCGATGGAGAGCGTCGGGCTCTCGGCCGATCCCGCGCTGATCGTCTCCGGCGACTTCGAGGCACGCTCGGGGCGCGAGGCGATTCGGCAACTGCAGCGCCAGCGCCGTTTCGACGCCATCGTCGCGGCCAACGACATGATGGCGCTCGGCGCGCTCGACGGGCTCAAGGCCGTCGGCATTCGCGTGCCCCAAGAAGTTTCGGTGGTCGGCTACGACGACACGGACGAGTCCGCGTTCGCCTCGCCCGGTCTCACGACGGTGCGCCAGCCGCTCGTCGATATCGGTTCCGCCGCGGCGCGCTTCGCCCTCGAAGGGCCGAACCCGGACGGGACCGAATCGGAGCCCATCGTCGTGCCGTCCCCGCTCGTGATTCGCGAATCCTGCGGGTGCCAGAGCGGCGACGAACGTCGCACCTTGCCGCCCGGCGTCGACGTGACGCGCAGCCAGGAGTTGCGCGAGGAGGCTCTGCGCGAGCTCGTACGCCGCGAGCTCGCCAACGCGCGCGCGCACCGTGAGCTCGAGCGCCTCGCGGAAAACATCGTGCGGTCCTCGGATTTTCAGGCGCTCGCGCGCGTGATGAGCGGCGTGCTCGAGCTCCTCGGGCTCAAGCGCATGCTGCTCTGCAGTTACGCGGGCGGTCTGCGGCACGCGCGCGTCGCGCTCGAGTCTTCGGGCCGCGACGTGGTTTTTCATCATCAATCGCAGCCGTTTCCCGTGGAGGAGCTCTTCCCGCGCGGATTTTTGCGGAACGACAAGCCGGCACAAATCGCGGTCGAGCCGCTCGAATTCGCGGACGAGCACTTCGGTTACCTCGTGCTCGAAGGAGATCTGCGGCAAGGCCTCGCCTATCTCACGCTGCGCCGTTATCTCGGCTGTACGGTCGCCCGTATGGCACACGGTCGCGAACTGCGAAGGCTCTACGCGGCGGAGAAACGACGGACGGAAGGCGAGCGCTGATCGGATGATGCGGAGTACGACCGACACCTACATGATGCATTCGGGGCGGGCCGCGCGTGCGAGCGAGCGCTGCGCGAGGGTGTTATGCTCAGCAAGCGCATGAGTTCTGACGCGAGCTCAAACGGCGAGCCGACACCGTCGAGCTCGAGCGGGCCTCTTTTCAACGAGGTGAGCTCCGTCAGCTTCGAGCGCCCCGTGCTGCGCGTCGGGCGTTACCGCATCCTCTCCGAGCTCGGTCGCGGCGGCATGTCGAACGTCTACCTCGCCGTCGCGCACGGGCCGGGCGGGGTGAACAAGCTGGTGGTTTTGAAGGCGCTTTTGCCCGATCTGAGCGCCGAGCCCTACGCGCTTTCGATGTTCCTCGACGAGGCACGGCTCGCGGCCCAGCTGAACCACCCGAACGTCGTGCAGACGTACGAGGTCGGCACCGAGGGTGACCGCCACGTCATCGTGATGGAGTACCTCGAGGGCCAAGCGCTCTCGACCGTGATCAAACGCTCGGAGCAGGCGGGCCGCCCGCTGTCGCTCGCGCTCCACCTGCGCATCATCATCGCCGCGCTCGAGGGCTTGCACTACGCGCACGAGCTCCGCGCGTACGACGGCGCGCCGCTCCAGCTCGTGCACCGCGACATCTCGCCGCAGAACGTGTTCGTCACGTACGACGGCCAGGTGAAGGTGCTCGACTTCGGCATCGCGAAGGCCGCCACGTCGTCCACCCACACCGCCACCGGCATCGTCAAAGGCAAGATCGCCTACATGGCGCCGGAGCAAACCATCGCCGACAACGTCGACCGGCGCGCGGACATCTACTCGATCGGCTGCATGCTCTGGGCGGCTGCCACGGGCCGCAAGCTGTGGAAGGACACGCCCGACGTTCACATCATGCGGCGCGTGATCAACGGCGAAATCCCGACGCCGCAGAGCGCGAACCCTTCGTGCGACGACGAGCTCAACCGCGTCGTGATGAAGGCGCTCGCGACCGATCAGGACCAGCGCTACCACACGGCGCTCGAGCTCCAGCAGGATCTCGAGGCGTACTCCGAGCGCTTGCGCGAGCCGGCGAAACAGAAGGACATCGCGCGGCACGTCGCCACGCTCTTCGCGGACAAGCGCGCTGAAATCAAGGCGCTCGTCGAACGCCAGCTCGCGCTCGCCGGCAGTGACGACACGTCGGGCTCGCGCGGCATCCCGGTGCTCACTTCGGACGTGAAGGTGTCGACCACGACCGGCACGCATCCGTCCTGGATTCCGACGCAGCAAGGCGGCACGCTCTCGCAACGGCGCCCGAAAGCGGTGTGGCTCGTCCCGGCCGTCGTCGTCGTCGGGGCGCTCGCGCTGTGGCTCAAGCATTCGGCGGGGAACGCGGCCGAAGCGCCCCAGCCGGCGAGCGCGCCGGTGACGGTGGCGCAGCCGGCGCCGGCGCCGACGAGCGTGACGATCGAATTTCGCGCGTCGCCGGCGTCGGCGAAGCTCTATCTCGACGGCGACGCGCTGCCGTCGAATCCCACGTCGAAGATCATGCACGTGGACGACACGGTGCATCGCTTCCGTGCCGAAGCCGACGGCTTCAACACGGCGACGTCGGAGTTCACTTCGCGGCAGGACACGAAGCTCGAGCTTTCACTCGCGCAAACGACGCCCGCCGCGCCCGCGACGGCCGAGGACGAGGCGGCGGCCACGACCAACAAGGGCCGCACCAGGGCCGTGCGCGGCGTCCACGCGCGCCCGGTCGAAGGACCCGCCGGCGGTCCAGCGCCCACGGCGGCCGCGACGAGCGCGCCGAAGGCGAACTGCGACGCGCCCTTCTTCGTGGACAAGGACGGCATCAAGAAGATGCGTCCCGAGTGCTTGTGACCGCGGCGTCGGCCGGCTGAAATGCCGCGCCGTCGCTTGCGGGTCGGCGGGCTGGGGCGCGCTCAGTGCGTGACGTCGAACTTCATGATGACGTCCGCCATCACGATCTGAGCGACGTTCACGAAAATCAAAATCCCGGTCACGTCGATCAGGCTCGCGATGAAGGGCGTCGAGCTCGTCGCCGGGTCCACGCCGAGGCGCCGGAGGAGAATCGGCAACATCGCGCCCACCGTGCAGCCCGCGACCACGATGCCGACGAGCGCGATCGCGACGGTCAACGCGAAGTTTGCGTGCTGCTCGGGATACATCAGCACGCGGAAAAAGCCGATGGTCGCGAGTCCCAAGCCGAGCACGAGCCCCATCCCGAGCTCGCGCCAGGCGATGCGCCACCAATCGCGGAGCTTCACTTCACCGGTGGCAAGCCCGCGGATGATGAGCGTCGACGATTGCGAGCCGGAGTTGCCGCCGGCGCTCACGAGCAGCGGCACGTAGTAGGCCGCGCCGTGAATCGCGGAGAGGACGTTGTCGTAGTGGCGGAGGGCCGTCTGCGTGAAAAACTCGCTGATGAAGAGCGCGAGGAGCCAGACGCCGCGCTTGCGAATGAACGCCGCGAACGTCGTCTTGAAATAGGGGACGTCGAGCGGCTCCATACCGCCGATCTTCTGCACGTCCTCGGTCTGCGCGGCCGTGAGCACGTCGACGATGTCGTCGATGGTGATGATGCCGAGCAAGACGCCCGCGGAGTCGATCACGGGCATCGCGTTGATGTCGTATTTCGCCATCCGGCGCGCGACTTCCTCTTGATCCATCTCCGGCGGGACGCTGATGAAGTTCCGATGCAAGAGCGGATCGATCGACTGCTCCTCGCCCGTCTTCGCCGCGATGATGAGCTCGCGCAGTGAAACGATGCCGATCAGGCGCCCGTCCTCGGACAGGGCGTAAATGTTGTAGATCGGCGTGTCGGTGAGCTCGGCGTGCGCGCGCACGGCCTCGAACGCGACGCCGATGCTGTCGCTCGGACGCCCGGTCACGTACCAGGTCGTCATCAAGTGACCGGCCGCGGTCTCCGGGTACTGCGCGATCTCGCGCACTTCTTCGACGGCCTCGGGGTCGACCCTCTCGAGGTTCGAGAGCACCTGCTCGGCGGTGCCGGGCGGCAGGATGGAGAAGAGGTCGGCGCGATCGTCCGGCGCCATCTCGCTCGCGATGAGCGCGACGGATTCCGGCTTCATCTGCTCGGCGAGCTCTTCCTGCTCGTGCTCTTCGAGGCGTTCGAAGATCGGCGCCGCGCCTTCGGCGGGCATGCGCGCGAGCAGGAGCGCGGCCTGGTCCGGCTCGAGCTCGCTCACGATGTCCGCGAGGTCTTCCGGGTGGATCTCCTCGAGGAGCTCGCGCACCTGCTCCGGGTCCTCTTCGAGGATGCCGCGGATGTCGGGCGCGAGGAGCGCGGAGATGCGCATGCCGTCCGGGGCTTACCACCGTGTCACGCCGGAACGGAACGTCGTTTCGATGACGGTCTCGGGTCGCCGGCGCCGGGTCGCTGGGCCGGGGGAAAACCGGCGTCGCGGCGCCCGGGGCGCCGTGACCCGCCGGGCGGCGTGCCTCGAATCAGCGGCGTGACGGGGTGGGGGGTGACGCGACGGCCCGGACGCGCAAGACTAAAAAGTCGATCATGCGGAGGAGCCGCGAATACAAAGTCGGCGCGTTCGTCCTGGCCGGGATGGTCGCGATCGGCACCGTCGTCTTCATGATCGGCGAGGAGCGCCAGCTCTTCAAAAAGAAGCTCGAGTACGAGACGTCCTTTACGGATGTGCAGGGTCTCGGCGCGGGTTCGCCGGTGCGCATGGGCGGCGTCGACATCGGACGCGTGGTCAAGGTCGGCTACGACAGCGACAAGGCGGATCGCGAGATCCACGTGCGGATCGCCGTGCTCTCGGACCAGTGGCAGCGCATCAAAGAGGACAGCGTCGCGAGCATCGAGGGCAAGGGCCTCCTCGGCGACAAGATGCTCGTCATCAGCATCGGTTCGGCGAACAAGGGAAGCCTTCCGCCCGGCGGACACATCGCGTCGAAGGAGGCCGAAGACCTCACGACCATGATGAGCAAGTTCGCGGGCTTGCCCGGCAAGGTCGAGAAGGTGGTCGACGACCTCCAAAAGGTGACCGGCTCGCTCTCGGACGAAACGTTGACGAAGGATTTGAAGGGCACCGTGGCATCCTTGAACTCGGTGCTCGGCTCCGTCGACCGCCGGGAGGGCTACGTCGGCCGCGTGCTCAGCGATCCGAAGGAAGCGGAGCATCTCTCGCAAGTCGTCTCGAACCTCGAGCGCGTGACGGCCGAGCTCGGCCAGACGGCGCAGGGCGTAAACCAGGTGCTCGGCCGGGTGAAGACCGGACCGGGCTTGGCGCACGAAGTCATTTACGGAGACGAATCGAGCAAGGCGCTCGCCCAGTTCGGCGGCGCCGCCGAGGAGCTCCGCCTGACCCTGAAGGGCGTACGCGAAGGCAACGGCATCGCGCGGAGCCTGATTTACGGCGACGATCAGTCGCAGGCGCTGATGCAAAACCTGAACGCCATGAGCGGGGACATCCGTCAGATCGTGGCGGACATCCGCGCCGGCAAGGGCACGCTCGGGGCCCTCCTCATCGACCCGTCCGTTTACGAAGATTTGAAGGTCGTCCTCGGCAACGTCGATCGGAATAAGGCTCTGCGCGCGCTCGTTCGCTACTCGATCCGGCGCGATGAAAGCGCCGGGTCGGTGCACGACAACGTCGCTCAACCGGCCGGCGGCAGCCGGTCGGCCAGCGGCTCGTTGAGCGGCAGTCTTGCCGGCGAGCCGTCCGACTCGAACCAAAAATAGGCTAAGATCCTCGAATGTTTCGGGCTCTCGAGCGGCTCGGTCGCGTCGTCGTCGTGCTCGGCGTCTTCGCGGTCGCCTCCTACTTCGCGCTCCGATACGACACCGGCGGGCTGTGGCGCGGACTCGCCGCCGCGCACGTCGCCGCGGCGCCCGGTCAGCCGAACGCGCCGTACGATCTCACGCAGCTCGTCGCCGTTCGCGAGACGCTCAACACGATCCGCAACAAGTACGTCGACCCGACGCGCGTGAAGCCGCGCCAGATGTTCCTGAGCGCGCTGAACCAAATCCAGAAAGAGGTCGCGCAGGTCATCATCCGCTACGACGACAAGACCCAAAAAGTGTGGGTGCAGGTCGACGCCGATTCGAAGGACTTTCGCGTCGACAACGTGCAGGGTCATTGGGACGTCGCGGCGCGGCTGCGCGAGGTGTTCGCGTTCCTGCAGTCGCACCTGAAGGACACGGGCGTGGACCTGCGCGAGGTCGAGTACGCGGCGTGCAACGGCATGCTGCGCACGCTCGACCCGCACAGCGTGTTCTTGAGCCCCGACGCGTACCGCGAGATGAACATCTCGACTTCGGGCCATTTCGGCGGCCTCGGCATCGTGATCTCGATCCGCGATCAGATGCTGACGGTGATGAAGCCGATGCCGGGCACGCCGGCGGGGCGCTCCGGCCTGAAAAAGCTCGATCGCATCACGAAGATCAACAACGAGTCGACGCTCAACATGCCGCTCGACGACGCGGTGCAGCGCCTGCGCGGCAAGCCGGGCTCGAAGGTGTCGATCTGGATCCAGCGTGACGGCGCGGACGGCTGGCAGGGCTCGCGTCCCTTCGAGCTCGTGCGCGAGGAGATTCAGGTAAAATCGGTGGAGGCGCGCCAGCTCCAGCCGGGCATCGGCTACGTCCGCATCAAGCAGTTCGTCTCGAGCACCTCGGACGAGCTCGATCAGGCGCTCTCCGATTTCCACAAGAAGGACAAGCTCAAGGGCCTCGTCCTCGACCTTCGCAGCAATCCGGGCGGCTTGCTCGATCAGGCCGCGCAGGTGGCCGACAAGTTCCTCGAAGAGGGCGTGATCGTCGCGACGGTGGGAGCCTCCGAAGGCCGCGACGAGAAGCGCGCGGTGCGCGCGGGCACCGAGCCCCCGTACCCGATCGTGGTGCTCGTCAACGGTTCGAGCGCGAGCGCGAGCGAAATCGTCGCGGGCGCGCTCAAGAACCTCGATCGCGCCGTGATCGTCGGGCAGACGACGTTCGGCAAGGGCAGCGTGCAGCTCGTCTACCCGCACGTGACGCCCGAAAACGCCGCGCTCAAGCTCACGATCGCGCAGTACCTCACGCCCGGCGACTACTCGATCCAGGGCGTCGGCGTGACGCCCGACATCGAGCTCGACCCGATGACGGCCGACACCGTGGACATGGACCTCTTCCGCTCCGAGCGCTCGCTGCGCGAGCGCGACCTCACGAAGAGCCTGAACACGACGGCGCACCGCACGACCGATCGCCCCGCCTTCACGCTGCGCTACGACTTGCCGGAGAAGACGCGCGCCGCCATTCGCGATCGCGGCGACGACCTCGACGACGAGTTCGAGCTCGACTTCCCGATCAAGATGGCGTCCGGGCTCGTGGCGAAGCTCCCGCAGGGCCGCCGCCAGGACGAGGTGCGGGCGGCCAAGCCCTACCTCGAGAAGTTGCAGGACACCGAGGTCGAGGCGCTGAGCGCCGATCTCGGCAAGCTCGGCATCGACTGGGCGGCGCCGCCGAAGGATTCGGTCGGTCCGACCGCGGCCGATTACGACGTGAAGGTCACGACCGATCGCCCGAACGACACGATCACCGCGGGCGACGCGCTGCAGCTCACCGTCTCGGTGAAGAACAAGGGCAAGACGCCCGTCTACCAGCTCCGCGCCGTCACGAAGAGCGACGGGCCGTATTGGGACGAGAAGGAGCTCGCGTTCGGCCGTATCGGCCCGGGGGAGACGCGGACGGCGAGCGTGCCGCTCGGTTTCTGCGACGTGGACGGCAGAAAGCCGGGTTCGACCAAGCCCGTGCCCGAAGACGCGAAGCGCGTCTGCAAGATCCCGAAGGACGCGAACACGCGCCAGGACATCGTGCGCGTGCAGTTCTCGGCCGAGGGTTCCGAGCCCCCGCGCGACGCGGAGTTCCGTCCCACCATCAACGAGCTGCCGCGCCCGATCTTCGCCTACAACTACCAGGTCGTCGACAACCGTCCCGGCGACGGCGACGGGCAGATCGAGCTCGGCGAGGGCGTCACCATCTACCTCAGCGTGAAGAACGTCGGTAAGGGGACCTCGTACGAGACGCAGGCGAACCTCCGGAACGTCACCGGGGACGGCCTCTTGCTCCACGCCGGACGCTTCGACGTTTCGAACATGAAGCCCGGTGAAATGCGCAACGTCGCGTTCACCTTCGACGTGCTCGACTCGCTCGCGGAGCCGACCGCGAACGTCGAGGTCAGCGTCACCGATCGTGATCTGCGGCTCGGCGCGAGCGAAAAACCGAAGCTACCGATCGTGAAGACGCCGCTCGCGATTCATCCCGCGAACGGTCTCGTGAGCGTGCCCGCGCTCACCGGCGTGCGCGGCCAGCCGCTGTCCGCCGCTCCCGTCGTCGGCCAGCTCGACAAGGGGTCGATCCTCGAGCGACTCGGGGTGTATCAGGACTACACCAAGGTAAACCTCGGGGATTCGCGCTTCGGCTTCGTCGAGACGCGCGCGCTGAAGGACGGCGCCACGGGCGCGGCGAAGGCGCAATTCCAGCCGGTTCTGAGCCATTCGCCGCCGCTGCTCGAAGTGGCGCCCGCGAGCCTCTCGACGCGCGACGCCAAAGTCCACGTCGCCGGACACGCGACCGACAGCGATCGGGTGAAGGACGTCTTCGTCTTCGTCGGCCCGCGCAAGGTCTTCTACCAATCGAACGGGCACGCCGCCGATCCGAAGCGGCTCGATTTCGCTTTCGACGCCGAGCTCCAGCCGGGCGTGAACGTGATCACCGTCGTCGCGCGCGAGAACGAGGACACGGTCGATCGGCGGACGATGATCGTGCGGCGCGACGGCCCGAACGGCGAGTCGTTGCCGACGCCCAAGGCCGAGACGCTCGGCGAAGATTGGGATCTCGGCGCCGGCGGCGACTGAGTTCGCGCGCCCCGCGTTCAGGGCGTGATGTCGAAGTGCATCACGTCCTCGCGCGTGCCGAGCGAGGTGTAGAGCGCGATGGCCGCGTCGTCGCCGTAGTCGGCTTGGACGTAAATGACGTACGCGCCGAGCTCGCGGCTCACCGACCGCAGGAGCTCGATCAGGTTCCGCGCGATGCCGCGGCGGCGATGCGCTTCGGCCACGGCGAGGTCGTAGATGTAAATCTCGCTCCGTTCGCGCTCGAACTTCTCGAGCACGTACGCGACGAGTCCGCCCACGACTTCACCGCCGCTTTTGCCGACGAGCACGACGTTCTGCGGCCGGCCGAGGAAGCCCGAGAGGTAGGCGGGGCTCGGGACGGCGCCGCCGTACGTTTCGGCGTCCCCGAACGCGTCGCCGAAGACGCGGAGGAGGGCAGTGAAGTCCGGCGCGTCCGCGGCCGTGAGTCGTTCGAAGGAGTAGGTCATCGGTTTTTCGTTCTACGGTGTTCCCGCGTCGAGGTTACGGACCGTTGCTCCCGCGTCGTCCGCGCTCACGAGATCGCGGCAACAACGAAAGCCGAGGTGGTAGTTCCGATGGCTGTTCGGATCGTCGATGCGGCTCACGTGCCAATCGGGCGCGCGCCAGCGGCAGTCGTCCTCGTGCGCCTCTTCGCGCGCGAAAATGAACCAGCTGCCCTTCATCTCGGTCTCGCCCGAACCGCCGCGGCTGCCGAGCTCCTCGGGCTTACGGGGAAAGTTCATGTGTTCGGCGGCGTTGCCGTTCAGGTCGAACACGCCGAGCGGGCTCACGCAGTCGGGGAATGAGCCCGTCGGGTAGTCGTTCGTGCCGCAGCCGTTCCAGCTCGGCGTGATGCAATCAGGCCCTTTTTTCGAGCCGGTGGCGCAGAGCGCGTGGTTCTTTTCCTTGCCGTAGGACCACACGATCTCGCGATGTTGATTGTGGAGGTACTGCATCATGATGCGCCGCTCGCCCCAGGCGTATTCGCTGTCGGGGTCCTTGAGCGCGCCCGCGCAGGCGCCTTCCCATTCGTGCGCGTCGCAGAGCCGCTTGCCGACGGCGTGGCAGAGGTTTTGCGCTTCGTTCGCGCGCACCCACACGACCGGATACTCGCACTCGATGTTCGGGAATTCGAACTGATCGATGCACACCTTGGCGTCGGCGGGCGTCTCGCTGCGCGTCGGGTCGTAGAGCGGCACCATGTTCGGCGCGCCGCAGCGAACGTCCGCGGGCGGTAGGTGCGGCGCCTTGGCGCGCCGCTCGAGACACTCGGCGCGCGTGAGCGGGTGGCGCGAGACCGCGGGGTTACCCTGGCCGATGTACTCCGAGCCCGCGAACACGGCGCGCACGGCCGCGACCTCGGCGTCGCTCAGGCCGAGCGAGCGCTGCATGTTCACGATGAGCACGTCGTTTCTCTCGGCGAGCGTGCCGCCGTCGAGCTCGACGTACGGCAGAGCCTCGGAAGCGTCGCCCGGAACGGCCTCGGCGGCCGCGTCGCTCGTTCCGGCGTCGCTCGTTCCGGCCTCGCGAGCTCCGGGCTGCGACGGCGCGAACGGCGGCGGCTCGGGCACACGAGGCGGTGGCCAGAGCGCGAACGCGCCGCCGAGCACCACCGCGAGAAGCGCCACCGTTCCGAGCCCGCGCCGCCGGCCGGGAACCGTCATCGCTGCGGATTGTCGTCGATCTTCGCGCCGCGGTCGACGCGCTCGGCCGGGCTCAACAACCGGTCGGCGCGGCCGCGAACGCCGGCGCGGCCGTCGGGAGGGCGCGTGTCGAGAGCGCGCCTGTTTCGTCCGTGTTCGTGGCGATGAACTCGAGCGCCTCGGCGTTGCAGGCCTTGAGCAGCTCGAGATACCGCTCCGCCAAGAACTCGAGGGCCTTGCAGTTGAGACGCAGCGAACGCGTGAGCTCGTTCATCAGGCGATCGAAGTTCTTGTCTTCGGAAGCCGCGATGATCGCGCTGCGGATGGCCTTTCTCTCCTCGAGTAGCTCGTTGGCCGTCCGTCGCTGCGGCTCGTCCGGAAAGACGGCGCTGTCGATCTGGAGCATGCTGTGGCGCTCGGCCTCGACGTCGATCGCGCGCAGGCTACCGATGACTTTCGCCACGATCTCGGAGCGCTGCTCCGACGGGATCTCGATTGCCTGGGACGCGCCCGGCTTGAGCACCAGGTTCACGAGGAACGGCTGCAGGACCTCCCAGCGCACGCGCTCCGCGATGTGCATCAGCGCCGTCACGGCCCCGATCGGATCGGGTCCGCGAACGAGCTCGGGCACGAGCACTTCGTGGAACGCGAAGCGAAAGCGGATGGGCTGGTTGCCGTCGAGGTCGACCACCTGGAGTTGCGGCTGGAAGATCTTGCCGGCGCCGTCGTGGCGCCCGCGAAACGTCGACGTCATCACGCGCGGCGGGTCACCGCGGAATACGTCCTCCATGACGGCCTTCAGCTCTGCGACCCAAAACGTGCCGCGCGAGCGTTCCTCGCAGGCGCGGCCCTCGAGCCACGTCCAGTCGAAGGAGGTCAATTCGGTCCCGAGGATCTTCGCGCAGCCGTTCGGGGCCGTCACGCGGGCTTGCGAAACGTCGCTGCCGCCGCCGGGGAGCTCGACGACCAGCGTTTCGCAGTGCGACTTGGTGCGGGTCTCGTAGAGGCCCTGATACGCGTGCGCGATTTTGCGCGCGTCGTCGGCGATCAAGGCAGCATCGACGCGCTCGTTCAGCGGTCCGCCCGCTCCGAAGAAGTCGGCGCTCCTATAAACTGCGTCGAGCAATTGGCGCACGCCGTCCGTGGTGGCGTTCACGACTTGCCAGGTGGACGCGAGCTGGGTCGCCGGATCGTTCGGCGCTTTGAGAACCACGATGCGCCCGCGGGGGCAGGCCTTCTTGAAGCGCTGGATCTCGGTGTCGATCCAGCGAAGATCGACGCCGGGCGCCGGCGGAGGGCGGAGGACGAGCAGGACGTGAGCGCTCGCGACCCGCTCTGCAATCCATTCGGGCCAGCGATCGCCGGCCTCGATGTCCTCGCAGATGTCCACGTCGAGTCGCTCGCTGCGCGCTTCGAGGAGCTGCTTGACGAGCTCCGCCGCTTCGCGGTGGACGCTCACCTTGTGACTGACGAACAACGACAGGCGCGGCATGCTCGTCCCCGTGCCGCCCTCGCTGGTTCCGTTCGAAGGACCCGCCATCGCGCTACGACGAGGATCCCGTCCTCACTTCCTTTTGGCAATAGGCGATCGTTCAAGGGCTCGTCCGCGCCCTCGCCCCAGTCGTCCGCGCCCTGGCCCACGCCCTCGTCGCCCGCTGTCCCTTGGAACGGCGCGCGACTCGGTCGTACGCTCCGTGCCCCATGGTCCGCCTCCACATCAACATCGACCACGTCGCAACGCTGCGCAACGCCCGCGGCACGCTGTATCCGGATCCGGTTTTCGCGGCCGGGCTCTGCGAGCTCGCCGGCGCCGACGGCATCACCGCGCACCTCCGTGAGGATCGGCGGCACATGCGCGACGAAGACATCGAGCGTCTGCGTGCGTCGCTCAACACGGTCCTGAACCTCGAGATGGCGGCGACGGACGAGATGACGCAGATTGCGGAGCGCGTGCGGCCGGACGTGATCACGCTCGTGCCCGAACGGCGCGAGGAGCTCACGACCGAGGGAGGCCTCGACGTGCTCGCGACGCGCGCCGCGATCGAGAAAGTCGCGGAGCGGGCGCGTGCGCGCGGTATCAAGCTTAGCTTGTTCATCGCCGCCGACCCGCGACAAATCGAGGCGAGCCGGGATCTCGGCGCGCGACAGATCGAGCTCCATACTGGCGAGTACGCGCACGCGCGGGGCTCGGAGCGGGCGGAAGCTTTGTCGAGGCTCGCGCGCGCCGCCCGTCTCGCGCAAAAGCTCGGGCTCGAGGTGGCGGCCGGTCACGGCCTCACGCGTGACAACGTCGGCGCGGTGACGGCCATTCCCGAAATCGAGGAGCTCAACATCGGACACGCGGTGATCGCCGACGCGGTGCTCGTCGGGCTCGAGCGCGCCGTGCGCGACATGCGGGCGGCGCTGGAGCGCGGTGTCGCCGCGCGGACACGTGGAGGCGCCGCATGACGCCGGTGCTCACGCGCGCCGAGGTGCGCGAGCTCGATCGCCGAGCGACGGCCGAAGCGGAGGTGCCTTCGCTCGAGCTGATGGAAAACGCGGGGCACGGGGCGACCGAGCTCGCGCTCGCGCGTTATCCCGAAGCGCGCCGCGTCGTGATCGTGTGCGGCACGGGCAACAACGGCGGGGACGGTTTCGTGGTCGCGCGGCTCTTGAAGACGCACGGCCGCGAAGCGCGCGTGCTCGTGGCCGGAGACGCCGGAAAGCTGCGGGGCGACGCGCTCGCGAACAGCCGCGCTTGGATCGACGCCGGCGGATCGCTCGCGACCATCGACGAAGGCTCGCTCGACGCGCTGACGCCGGCGCTCGAGGAAGCCGACCTCGTCGTGGACGGGCTGTTCGGCACGGGTCTCGACCGCGAGCTCACGGGTCTCGCGCGTGGGGTCGTCGAGCGCATCGTGGCCGCGCGGAAGCCGACGCTTGCGCTCGACTTGCCCTCGGGGCTCGACGCGGACACGGGCGCGGCGCTCGGCGTCGCCGTGCGCGCCGACGTCACCGCCACGTTCGCGCGCAAAAAGCGCGGGCTGTGCACGCCCGCGGGCGCCGAATACGCGGGCGACGTCGTCGTCGTGCCCATCGGGATCCCGCCTGCGATCGAGCAGAGCGTGGGGTATGGCGCCGCCGAGCTCGAGCCGGCCGACGTCGCCGCGGCGATCCGGCCCCGCGGTGCGCGCTCGCACAAGGGTTCGTCCGGGCGCGTGCTCGTGCTCGCCGGATCGCCAGGAAAAATCGGGGCCGCGTTGCTCGTTTCACGGGGCGCGCTCCGGGCCGGCGCCGGACTCGTCACGCTCGGCGGCGAACCTCCGACGGCCGCGGTGTTCGAGCAACGCGTGCTCGAGGCGATGACGACGCGACTCGACCCCGACGCGCCCGAGCGTTCGCTCGAACCGCTGCTCGAGCGCACCGACACGGTCGTCGTCGGCCCCGGTCTCGGCGTCGGCGCATTCGCGCGCCGTGTCGTCGATCACGTCGCGCTCGGCTGGCGAGGGCGCGCGGTGGTCGACGCCGACGCACTCACCGCGTTCGCAGGGCGCGCCGAAGCTCTCGCGAAAGCGCCG
Organism: Polyangiaceae bacterium; assembly: GCA_035499895.1. GTDB lineage: Bacteria > Myxococcota_A > Polyangia > Polyangiales > Polyangiaceae > PMG-095. The sequence continues at coordinate 48,366 of DATJXW010000116.1, forward strand.
GGCGAGCTCGTGCTCACGCCGCACCCGGGCGAGCTCGCGCGCTTGCTCGGCCGCTCGACGGAAGCCGTCGAAGCCGATCGCTTCGGCGCGGCGCGCGAGGCCGTCGAGCGCACCGGGCGGGTCGTGCTGTTGAAAGGCGCATTCACGCTGATCGCGGCGCCCGGGCGCGCGATCGCCGTGAATCCCACCGGCAACGGCTTGCTCGCGACGGGCGGCGCGGGCGACGTGCTCGCCGGCGTGATCGGCGCGCTCTCGGTCGGTGCCGAGCCGTATGCGGCGGCGTGCGCGGGCGCTTACGTGCACGGCGCCGCGGCCGACTTGCTCGCGGCGGACCTCGCCGTCGATCGCGGCGTCTTGGCGCACGAGGTGGCGGACGCCGTGCCGCGCGCGATCTGGGCCGTGCGGCATCATTAAGCGCCGGTTCACGCCGCCCGGCCGAGCGCCGCGGGGCGCTGGCGTAAAGCCAGCCGTCGTGCGAGCGTTTGGAGCGTGAGCGCAGGTGGTGCGGTGATTTTGAGCGTGCTCGGCGTGCTCGGAATGCCGTCGACGGAGTCGCCGCCCGACGCGACGCCGATTCGCATCGAGCTCGACGCGCCGCCCGATTGCGCGACCGCGGAAGCATTCTTCGAAGCGGTGCGCGCCCGCACCGAGCGCGCGCGGCCCGTCAAAGAGGGCGAGACGGGCGTGCGCGTCGTGGTGAAGCTCACGCGCGTCGGTCCGCGCGCGCACGGCGAGCTCCGCGTCATCGGTGATCGCGGTGAGAGCGATACGCGGCGTGTCGACGGCGCGAGTTGCACCGAGGTCGTCGACGCGCTCTCGCTGACCGTCGCGCTCGCGGTGGATCCGACCGCGCGACTCGGGCCGCCGCCCGCCGTGCCCGCGCCTCCGCCCGTACCGGTGTGTCCCGAGCCGCCCCCGCCGCCGGAAACGCCGCGTCCGCCGCCGCCGAAGCTCGAAGTACGGGTCGGCGCGCACGCCGACGGCATGGGTCAGGTGTCGCCGTTCGTGAGCTTCGGCGGCGATCTCTCCGTGCGTGTCGTCACGCCTCTACTGCCGGCGTCGTCGTTCGGCCTCGCGATTCTGCGGCTGCAAAACGACGTCTTTTCGAGCGCTCACAACGCCTCGGTGCGCTCCACGCTGTTCGAGCTCACGGCGTGTCCGGAGCGGTTCGGCGCGCGCGACGTCTTCACTTTCGAGCCGTGCGCGCTGGGCTACGGCGGCTGGCTCGGCGCGACGGGGCGCGGGGTCGCGACGACGAGCGAGATCGTGCGATCCTATTTCGCGTTCGGGGGCATGCTCATCGGCAGCGCGCCGTTGATGGACCGATGGTCGGTGGAGCTCCGCGCCGGCTTCGTGCTGCCGTTCGCCCGGCGGCGCTTCGTCGTCGCCAATCCGACGCGTGAAGTCGGGGAAACGCCGAGTATTGGGGCCCTCGGCGGGCTCGGGATCACGTATTCCTTCTAGGCGTGGCACAATGAGGGGCGTCGTTCCGCGGGAGTGCGCTCGCGCGGAACCGGTCGTCTCATGATCAAGAACCCGCGACCAGGGAATCATTCGCACGGGCCGGAGCAATCCGATTCCGGCGCGCCTCCCATGTCCGATTTGGTCGTGAGCGGGTCATTGATTGCCCAGGCATTGCCCGGGGGGCGACCCACCCTCGAGTCGGAGATCAAGTCCACGGTGAGAGCGACCGATCGCGAGGCCCGCCTCCGCTGGATGGTCGACGAATACATCGACTTCGTTGCGCGCGTGTTGCGGAACGCCGGCACGCCCGCCGCGGAGATCGACGACGACGTCCAGCGCACGTTCATCGCCGCGGCTCGCCGGCTGGACGACGTACGGCCCGGCGCCGAGCGCAGTTTCCTGCTCCAGACGGCGCTCTACGTAGCAGCGCACGCTCGCCGTACGGTCGCGCGCCGGCGCGAGGTTGCGGCGGAAGAGGCGCCCGAGCAAATCGACGGCGCGCTCACGCCCGAGCAACTAACCGATCAGAAGCGTGCCCGACAAATGCTCGACCGGGTACTGTCCGACATGGATGGCGATTTGCGCACCGTTTTCGTGCTCTACGAGTTCGAAGAGCTCAGCATGGCCGAGATCGCCGAAGCCCTTTCCATTCCCCGCGGAACGGTCGCCTCGCGTCTTCGGCGCGCCCGCAGCGATTTTCGTGATCGGGTCCGGGCATTAGGGGGAATGTGAATACTGGATCGATGGACGAGCCGCGCCGCCTACGAGACGACGCCGAGAGTACAGTCGAGCTGTTACTGCTCGAGGCGGGCGTTTCCTACAAAAGCTCCGCGGATGCCCGCACGAAAACGCTGGCGGCGCTCGGTCTCGCCGGCACCGCCGCCGTGTCGGCTGGAGCCGTGAGCGTTGGTTCATCACTCCTCGGTAAGGCGGGGGCCGGGTGGGCAAAGATGCTACTCATCTCGAGCCTCGGTGCGGGAGTGGCGGCGCCCGTCGGGTACGTGGCTTGGAACCGATTGCATTCTCGGTCGCCCGAAAGCGCAATAAGCGCGATACCGGCCGAGGCGCCGACCCGTGCCGCGCCGAAGCCGGCCGTCGAAATAGCGCCGGCGCCCGCCACGGAACCAGAGCCCGAAGCGACCGAAACACCCGCCGTCGTGCCGCAGAAAGTCGACGCGAAGAGCACCTCGGCGAGCGCGCTCGCGGCCGAAGTCGGCGCGCTCGACGCCGCTCGCTCGGAGCTCGCGAACGGAGATCCTACGGGTGCGCTCGGAAAGCTCGACGATTACTCGCGCGCGTACCCGCACGGGCATCTCGTGCTGGAGGCCGAAGTGCTGCGCATCGACGCGCTCGCGAAGAGCGGCCAATCGGACGCGGCGAAGAAGCGAGCCGAAGCATTCTTGCGCAAACATCCGAATAGCGTCCTCGCCTCGCGCGTGCGCGGCTATTTGAATTAGCTAGCCTTCACCCCGTGACCTTCGGGCGATCGGCGCGTGTGAGTTCGTTCGGCGCGATGGCGCTGCTGCTCCTCGCGTGCTCTTCGACCACGGACACGATCGGCAGCGATCAGGGCGTTTCGTCGCTTTCGGGCGCGGCGGGCGCCGCCGGTCTCAGCGGCTACGGCGGCGCGGGCGGCGTGCTCGGCTCGGCGGGCACGGGCGGCGTCGCGCCCCAGCCGCCGACACTCATGCAGCTCTCCGGCCCCGACTCCTATCCGAATCCGCTTCACGACGAGCTCTTGATCGCCTCGGACGACGTCAATAGCCGCGTCGAGGATACGTTCGATCAGCTCTTTCACGGCGACGCGAACAAGGAAGCCATCTACTTCACGAGCGCGACCAACACCGACGACTCGATCACGCTCGCCGACGACGAAGCGATCGTCAAGGATGTCTACCACGACAACGTTCGCACCGAGGGGATGGGGCTCGGTATGTTGATCTGTGTCGAGCTCGGCAAGAGCGACGAGTTCGACATGCTGTGGAACTACGCGAAGCGCGTGCTGCGCTTCCAGACGGGCTCGCCGAACGTCGGCTATTTTCGTTCGTTCTGCGACGCCACGATGACGAGCGGTTCGGGCGGCTCGACGCCGTGCGTCGACCCTTACGGCGCGGAGATGTTCGTGATGTCGCTCATCTTCGCGCACGATCGCGGCTTCCCGAATGCCGACGAGTACGGCGCCGACGCGCTCGACGTGCTCAACGTCATGCTCCACTGGGAGGACATCAACGGCGGCATCTCGGACGCCGGCACCACGGACACGTTCGACTCCGAAACCAAGCTCGCGTTCGACATTCCGAACGTCAGCGCGGCGTCGCTCACGCGCCCGTCGGTCCTGATGCCGGCGTTTTACACGCTCTGGGCTCAGGCGACGGGCAACCCCTTCTTCAAAACCGCCGCGACGAGCGCCCGCGGTTTCTTCCAGAAAGCGGCCGACGAAAACACCGGGCTCATCCCGCTCCGCGCGTACTTCGACGGAACGCCCGTGCCCGGGAGCGACACGTTCACTCCCGAGGCTTATCGCGTGCTGCCCAACATCGTCCTCGACGAGCTTTGGACGACTGACACGGAAAACTCGACCGCAGCGATCAAGGAGATCAATCGCGTACTCGGGTTTTTCGCGAGCCAGGGCATCAGCTCGTACGGCACCGACTATCAGCTCGACGGCACCATCGTCTCAGGCCAAACGATGCACGAACCCGCGCTCGTGTTCACGAACGGGATGACCGCGATGCTCTCGACCATCGACGCGCAAGATCGCCAAGCGTTCATGCAGGACGTTTGGAACATGAAGACTCCCACGGGCAGCGCGCGTTACTTCCAGGGGATCATGCAACTTTTCGCTCTGCTCGTATTGAGCGGGCAGATGCAGGTCTACTAGGACGTAAGCCCGCGGCCGATGATCAGACGCTCGCACGATGGGAATCTCATCTACGACACCCATCGGAGTTCGCCGCGTGCACCTGCTCTGGCTCAAAATCCACTCCTCCGCGCTCGAAGACGCGCCCGCGGCCCCGCCTCCGCGCCTCGACTCCCGCTCCCGGCGTCAGGCCGGCGCGGCCGCGCTGGAGCGCGCTGCGGCGGCTGGTGAGGGCCCGCGGCCGTGGAACGTCAAGTCCGTGCCGCGCACGGTCGCGCCGTGGACCGAGCCCGAGCCCGGCGGGACGGACGCGCCTGCCGAGCGGCACGACGACGACGAGGAAACGCTCGTTCCGGTTCGACTCGCAGCGTCACGCGCGGCCCGCAAAGCTGCCGGATCGTGAAGCGCTCGCGCCGCCCGAGTGCTCGCGCCGTGATGGCAGCGGACACACGTCGCTTGCCAGTTTGACACGCGTTCTCGCGCGCGTTCGAGCGTGGATTACCCACGAAATTGCGGGAAATGGCGCACGGTCGTCGCTGGCACGCAGCTTGCGATGTCCGTGTGCATGACGAACGCCGCGCTTCGGAACGATCTCGAAGGGGAGCTCCCACGCCTCCGCGCGCAAGCCAGGCGCTTGTGCGCGAACGAGAGCGACGCGCTCGATCTCGTGCAAGACACCGTGCTCCGTGCCCTCGTGTACGCGGAGAGCTTCGAGCATGGAACGAATTTGCACGCCTGGCTCGCGCAAATCCTCCGCAGCATCTTCGTGTCGCGCTATCGCCGCTTGAAGCGCGAGCGACGCGCGCTCGAGCGTTTGACTTGCGACCCGTGCGGCTGGCCGCAGCGTGACGCGTCGCCGGCGACGGCGTCGCTCGGCGGGCGCGCGGCGAACGTGCTCGCGACGCTGCCCGATCCGTTCCGGCGCGTGGTCGAGCTCGTCGATCTCGGCGGGCTCGAGTACGTGGACGCGGCGCGCGCCCTCGCCGTGCCGATCGGTACCGTGATGAGTCGGCTCTATCGCGGCCGTCGGATCCTCGCCGCGCGGCTCGAGGATCGCGAGCAACGCGCCGAGGCACCGCGCCGAGCGGCGTGACTGACGACGCGCGCGTTGTTCGCCGAGCGAGCGCCGGCGCGACCGACGCACGCGCTCAGGTGCGCTTGGCGCGGACGGCGGTGCGCTTCGGCTTGTCGGGAACGTCGGCGGGCGGCGCGCCCGTCACGTGACGCGACGACTCGGGAGCGCCCCGCGTCGATTCGGGGATCGGAATCGGCCGCTGCGACGACGGAGGGCCGCCGAGCGGCGCGCCCGGACGCGTGGGCGGATCGAACATTTGCGTGCGTTGCGACTCCGGCACGCGATAACCGAGCTTGTCGTGGAGCTCCGCCATCAGATCCAGCAGCAAGCCGTATTGATCCTCCGCCGGCAGCGAAGCAAGCGACGTCTGCAGCGCCTCGCGCACTTTGACCCGCCGCACGGCGACCGGCAGCTCGGGCGGTAAGAAACCGGGACGCGGCGCGCGCGCCGCCACGGGCCGCGCCGGCGTCACGTCGATCACGCGGCGGCGCGGAAACGGACTCGACTCGGACACGGGAGCGCTCGCGGGCTTCGCCGGCTTCGGCGCGCGGAAGATGCGCAGCTTGTCCTCGGGGGAGAGCTTCTGCCGAGCGAGGAAGAAGAACACGCCGCCCATCGTCCGCTTGCGGCTGTTGTCCGGCAGCATCATGCCGCCCTTCGCTTCGATCTGTTGCGTCTCTTCGAGCAGCTTCAGACAGAGCTCGTCTCCGAGCGCATGCACGACCCCCGAAATTTGTCCTAGCGGAATCTCGTCGGATTCGCCTAGCGCCTTGGCGATGGTGCTCACCGTATCTTCGGTTGCCATGTTTCTGGCCTCCAGCCACGCCCCCAAGACGTGGGTCTCACAGTTTCTTCGTTATGCCTCGTCTCTCACCAAACCGCAAGCGGTCTCGAGCCCTCGGCCTTTTTGCGGGAGCCCGAAACGACGACGCCTCGTGACCGTTCACCGCTTTCCGCAATGACCCGAGCGGGGCGCGAAGTCCGAGCGCGCATTCACGCGCCGGCGGGTTTCTAGTCGCGAGCGGGCCGAGGCACAAGTGGATCAGCCTGCGCGTTCGCCCACTTTTTCAGCGCGTCCGTCCACCTGGGCGAGTGTGACGTGACCACTCACCACACGGTGCGTACGCCCCGACGGATCCACGACCTTCAAGCTTCCTTCGTCGTCGATGCCGGCGCCGTGTCCGAACAAGTCGTCCACACGGAGGCTCGAGCCGTAGAGCGCGTCGAAGCGCGCGAGCTCGGCCGCGCAGCTTTGCAGCGGCTTTTCCCGATGTTTCGCGGTTTCTAGTTCGGTGAGGCGAACCTCCATGGCGGCGAGCACGTTCGCCAAGAGGCGCTCGCGCGTCACCGTCACGCCGAGGAGTGCGAGCGACGTTGCCATATCGGCAAGCTCGCTCGGCAGTCCAAGCCGTCCCACGTTGAGACCTACGCCGATGACGACGGCTCCGAGGCGGCCGCCTCGTACGACACTCTCCACGAGCACGCCAGCGAGCTTTCTGAGCTTGTCGGTGACGATCACGACGTCGTTCGGCCATTTGACCAACACGCGCGGCTCCGCGGCTTCCGCAGCGTCGTTCTCGGTGAGCGTGCGAGCGTGCGTTGCGCGCGCGTCGAGGAGCTCGGCGACGGCGGCGCGCACGGCGAGCCCGGCGAGGAGCGCGAGCGCCGGCGCGCGCTCGGGACCGAGCTCGGGCCGCAGGACGAGCGAGAAGAGGAGTCCCTCGCCGCGCGGCGCGAGCCACGTGTTGCCGCGCCGGCCGCGCCCGGCGGATTGCTCTTCCGTGACGAAGAGCGCGCCGTGCGGCGCACCGTCGCGCGCCGCCGCGAGCGCGTCGTCGTTCGTCGAGCCGGTGTGCAACGTCGCGACGATCGGATGCCCGAGCGCGAGCGTCGCCGCGTGCTCGCGGAAGCGCTCGGCGTCGAACGGCGCGCTCATCCGTGGCCGGCGCCGAACGGCGTGATTTCGAGCGAAATGTCCGCGGCGGGCGCCGAGTGCGTGAGCGCGCCGATCGAGACCAGGTCGACGCCGAGACGCGCGAGCTCGGCGATGTTCTCGAGCCGCACGCCGCCGGACACTTCGAGGAGCGCGCGCCGCGCCGTGCGTCGCACCGCCTCGGCGACCGCGTCGAGCGTGAAGTTGTCGAGCAGGATCACCTCCGCACCGACCGCGAGCGCTTCGTCGAGTTGCTCGAGCGTGTCGACTTCGACCTCCACGCGCGTCATGTGCACCGCGTGCTCGCGCGCCCGCAGCACCGCGTTCCGGACGCCGCCCGCGACCGCGACGTGGTTGTCCTTGATGAGGATCGCCGTGCCGAGATTGTCGCGGTGGTTGTGGCCGCCGCCCGCCCGCACCGCCTCGCGCTCGAGCGCCCGGAGCCCCGGCGTGGTCTTGCGCGTATCGACGATGCGGAGCGCGCTCCCCGCCGGGACGGCGGCGACGAAGCGAGCCGTCAGCGTCGCGATGCCGCTCGCCCGCTGGATGAAATTCAGCGCGGTGCGCTCGGCCGCGAGGAGCCCGCGCGCCGTGCCGTCGATCGCGAAGAGCGCGGTGCCGGGTTCGACGCGCGTGCCGTCCGCGATCAGCCGCTCGACGCGTGCGCCGGCATCGACGCGATAAAAGACACGCGCGAACGCGTCCCCACCGGCGAGCACGAGCGGCTGTGTCGCGACCGCGCGCGCCGCGGCCTTCGTCGTGCTCGGGACGACGGCTTCGCTCGTCACGTCGCCGGCGCCGAGATCCTCGGCGAGCGCGCGATCGATGAGCGCGTCGAGTAACGGGGAAATCATCGGGCGAGACCGTAGCTCCTCGCCAAGTACGCCGCAAAGAGGTTACAGAGCGCGTGGAGCACGATGCCGGCGCCGACGCCGCCCGTCCGCGCGCGCAGCCAGCCGAAGAGGAGCGCCGGAAAAAACACCGCCAAGCGATTCACGTCGAGCTCCGTCGCGAGGTGGCCGGCGGCGAAGAGCGCGCTCGTGACCACGAGCGAAGGACCGACTTCGGCGCCGAGCAAGCGAACGCGACCGTGCCACGCCTCGTCGAGCGACGACTGCAGGTAGCCGCGGTAAAAACACTCCTCGGGGAGAGCGATGACGAGCAACTGCCCCGCCGCGTCGTCGAGCACGCCGCGCAGGCTCGCGGGCGAGAAGCGCGCGTCGGGTTGCCAGAACTCGAGCCAGCCGAACCAAAACGGCGGCAGCACGACGAGCGCCGCGGCGAACGCCCACGCGACGGCGCCGCCCGCGCTCTTCAGCAACGCCGACGACGACAGCGGAGCGGAGTCGAACAAGCCGCCGAGCGCGAGTCCGTGGCGCCGCACCGTCTCACTGTCGTGGCGCAGGACGAGCACGTACGTCGCGGCGAGAAACGCGAGCCCCACGCCCGTCGCTTGGAATTGCTCGGGCAAGCCGTAGGAGAGGCACGTCACGACCGCGGTGGTCGCGACGGTCACGCCGATCGCGAGCCATGCGCTCGTGTGTCCTCGACGCGCGCTGCCATGCGGCTCCTCGCTCTTCGGCAGCACGGCGCTCGAACTACTACGATTCGCCTCCTTCATGCAGTGACTCGCGCGACTTTTTCCGTTTTTATAGGAAAGATCGAGGGACGCGCGAGACGACTGACGCGTCGCGCAGTCCGTCTCGTTCAGTCGCACGCAAACGGATGGTTTCGCGCGGCCCAGTCACTGGGCTAAGGTCGCCGCACGCGCAGCCATGCTCGAAACCAATCTGCCCACCACGCCGGCTAAGTCTCACCTTCCGCCTGTTTTGCCGCAGGTCGACCTGGCCAAGTGGCCGCCCGACGACGACATGCCGGGCGCGCCGAATCCGGGAATTCCGGCCGGTGGCGGTTTCGGTGGAGGTGGATACGGCGGTGGCGACGGCGACTTCAAGAAAGGTCGCTTCAATCCGGCCGTCATCGCCGTCGGTGTGTTGATGGTCGTCGGTGCGGCCGCCTTCCTTCTCATCGGCGCGAAGAAGGATTCGGAGCGACTCACCGTCGAGCAAGGCGAGCAGATCAAGAAGGACATCTTCGTCAAGCCGAAGGCCGAGCAGATCCCGCTCTGGCGCGAGTGGGCGGCGAAGGACAGCAGCGACGAAGTGCGCGCCGAAGCGCTGAAGCAACTCGCGTGGGCGAAGGATCCGCAAGGCGTGCCGCTCGCCGCGAGCGCGCTCTCGTATCCGTCGGACGCGGTGCAGGGCATGGCCGCGCTCGCGCTCGCCGAATACGGCCACCCGATGGCGGACGGCGCGAAAGACAGCCTACTCGATGCGCTGAAGAAGGCGGGTCCGGGCGCGAAGCCGCAGATCGCCTGGGCCGAGGTCGTGCTCGGCGACACGCGCGCGACGGACGACATCTTGACCCTGTACCGGCTCGGGCAGCTCTCCAAGGTGCAGCGCCTCGGCGGCGGCATCGCGTTCAATCCGGACAAGATCGTCAACCTGATCGGCATCGACAAGCTCGCGACCATGGCGGGTGACCCGAGCGCGGCGGTGCGACAGCTCGTCGCCACGGTGCTCTCGGATCACGCCGACCCGAAGTACACCGACGTGCTGATCAAGCTCGTCAAGGACGCCGACCCCGAGGTGCAGCGGCAGGCGGCGCCCGGTCTCGGCAAGATCGGCGACGCGCGCGCGCGCGAGCCGCTCGTTTCCGCGCTGCGCGGCGCCGACAAGGAGACGCGCACCAAGTACTTCGAGGCGCTGCGCGACGGCGTCGGTACGGAAGGTCTCGTCGTGGCCCTCGACGCCGCGCCGACCGAAGAGGCGCCCGACGAGCAGAATCATCCGGGCAAGGCTGCTTGGTATTTCCGCAAGCAGATCCTCAACATGATCTACGTGTTCGACGCCACGGACGCGCAGAAGGCCGGTCAGGGCCTGAACGATCCGAGCGGCGCCGACGCGCTCTACAAGTACATCCAGTCGAATCCGCACATCCATCTGCAGACGCACGCGGCGCTCGCGCTCGCGGCCATCGGCGACATTCGCGCCGTGCCGACGCTCGCCAAGCGCCTGCGCATGGATCCGCTGAAGATTTACTCCGATCAGAACGATTGGGAGATGGCGCTCAAGCGCAGCGACGACGAGCGCGTCCAGGCGGCGCGCATGATCGCGGATTTGGCGATCCTCCACCCCGACAAGCTGCCGCTGATTCAGGAGCAGGCGGAAGACGCCGTGATCTTCTGGATCCACGAGATGCCGTCGCCGCACGCGAACGGCCTGCGCGCGCTCGCCGCGATGGGCTCGACGAAGGACATCGAGGCCATGCGCAAGTGGGCCGACCCGGACGTGCCGCTGCCGAAGGAAGGCCAGCAGCCGCCGATGCCCGAGGAGTGGGTCGTCGCGCAGAGCGCCCTCCGTTACGTCGGTTGGCTGAAGGATCAGAAGTCGTGGAAGTCGCTCGAGAAGGCGATCAAGGCGAACTCGAAAGAGTACGACGTGACGATGGACGGCCTGTATCAGGGCGGTCTCGCGATCCTCGGCATGACGTTCCGCGCGCTCGGCGTGGGCGCGTCCGACGGCTTCTCCGAATGGCGCGACAACAAGGCGTTCCCGATGCTGATGAAGTACATCGAGAACCCGAAGGAGAACGAGCAGAGCCGCATGGAAGCGTGCGCGGCGCTCGCGTGGGTCGCCGAGAAGGACGACTTCATGGAGGTCGCGAAGAAGATTCAGCAGTACTCGGGCAACGAGAAGCCGGACGAGGTCCGTCGCGCCTGCTTCCTCGAAACGCTGATTCAGCGTCCGATCCCCGGCACGGGCGCCGCGCTGCTCTCGCTCTTCACGCCGCAAGCGGCGATCGAGACGCGACACCAGGTCGCGCGCGCGCTCGCGAAGAGCGGCATCGACGCGGCCACCGAAGCCAAGCTCTTCGAGCTGATGGACAACGAAGTCTTGATGAACGACGCCGCGCTCGCGCTCATCCTCGGCGGTTCTCCCGACGCCGCGGCGCGCGCCGTCGCGTACTACGGCCGCAAGCCGTGGAACGTGGCCAAGCCCGCGCTCGATGAGCTCAGCGACCTCTGGTACAAGAGCTTCGGCTACTGGTCGACCGACGATCTCGAGGCCGGCTTGCTGTTCAAGTACGTGGACAACGCCGAGGCGATGTCGCACGTCACCATCAACCAGACGCCGCAAGAGTGGGCGCGCGTGCTGCTCACGAGCCAGTTCGACAACCTGCTCTACGACAACGGGCCGCACTCCTTCACGCGCGTGGTGCTACGCAAGCGCCTCTACGACATGGCGAAGGGCAGCGACGACGCGAAGCGCGCCGGCGCCATTCGCACGCTCAAGTTCATGAAGGAGCAGGGCGTTCTGCTCGCGCTCCGGAACGAGCAGGGCGCGACGGGCGAGCTTGCGCGGCAGGCGTACTTCGAGCTCATGAACCCGAAGGTCGTGACCGGGGTCGCGATCCCGGACGACAAGAAGTGACCCTCGGGCGGAGCGTCGCGCCGGTTTTCGTCGCGACGCTCGCCTGCGCCTGCGCCAGGGCCCCGCTCGCCCCCGCCGAGCACGGCGGGTCCGGCTTACCCGAGCGCGCGAGCGTCACGCTCGGCCCGGAACTTTGCGGCAACGCGCTCGACGACAACGGCAACGGGCTCGCCGACGAAGGCTGCGGCACGACGACGAGCGCCGTCTCGTTTTTGGCCGCGTGGGACGAGCCGACGGCCGACGTCGACCTCCGCGTCACCGATCCGAACGGCGAGCTCGTCGAGGTGGGTCGCCCCACCGAAAGCGGCCTGGTTCGCGAGCGGGACTGCCCCGGGCGCGACGGCGAGTGTCGTGGAAAAAACCTCGAGAGCGTTTATCAGGAACAAGGCGAGCCGGCGCCGGGTAAGTACGTCGTGCGAATCTTGCTCGTCTCGCTCGGCGGCGCCGAACCGCCCGTGCGCGTTCATTTCTCGGCTCGGCTCGGCGCGCGGTCCTACGCGGCGAACGTCACGCTCACGCGCGTCGAGTCCGATTGGCAGAGCGTGCTCGTTCTCTGACCGTTTTCTGGGCGAGCGTGGACTTGACGGCGCCCATGCTATGCTAAAAGGGTCCCTCGGCCAGGAGGCCGCTCATGGGTAGTCTCAGCCCGATTCACTGGTTACTCGTCATCATCGTTCTGCTTTTGGTGTTCGGCCCGACGCGCCTCGCGGGTGCCGGCAAGGGTCTGGGCGAGGGTATTCGGGCCTTCAAGAAAGGCCTGAGCGAAGACGCGGACGAAGCTCCGAAAGAAGAAGCCAAAAAGCCCGAAGCCGCCGAGCCGAAAGCGCTCGAGAAGGCTCCGGAAAAGCCCGCGGGCAGCGCCGAAGAAAAGTCGGCCTGAGCGCTCGCCATGGACGCCGCGCCCCGCGTCGGGCGCGGCGGTCGAACGCGGTCGCGGCGACGTCGCGACGGGCGTTTCGACGGAGCCGGGTTCAGGTCGCGGGCGGCCGCTTCGCGCGCGTGTACTCGCGGGCGAACTCGATCACGGCCGGCAGGATGCTGATGAAGATGATCGCGAACACCACGAGGTGGAAGCGCTTCTTCACGACCTCGAGCTCGCCGAAAAACTTTCCGGCGAGCGTCATGAGCGACACCCACGCGACCGCGCCGACCACGTTGAACGCGAGGAAGCGCGGGTAGCGCATCTTGCCGATGCCGGCGACGAACGGCGCGAACGTGCGCAGGATCGGCGCGAAGCGAGCGATGATGATCGCCTTGCCGCCGTAACGTTCGTAGAAGTCTTGCGTTCGGTAGAGGTGTTTGCGGTTGAGGAGCCGCGAAGTCTCGCTCGTGAACACCGCAGGTCCGATCTTCGCGCCGATGGCGTAATTGAGCGCATCGCCGACGATGGCCGCGACGACGAGGAGCGGCAGCACGATCGCGATGTCGAGCGGCGACCCGGCGATGCCGCACGCCGCGCCGATCGCGAAGAGGAGCGAATCACCCGGCAAAAAGGGCGTCACGACGAGCCCCGTCTCCGCGAAGATGATGCCGAAGAGGGTGACGTAGAGCCACGGTCCGAGCTGCGCGGCGAAATCATTGACGTGCTTGGCGTCAATGTGGGTGAAAAAGGAAATAATGTGATCCAAGTGCTGGCTCCAAACGGGCGTTCCGTCTAGCATGAAACTATGGCCGGAGTCCTCGGTCGCGTCGTCACTGCGGATCTCGGGCGCCCGCGGGGCCCGGATGCGAATCATCGCATTCGGGTGCCGCACGCCTGGTTGAAGCGCGGCGCGGTCGTCGAGCTCGAGTTGCCCCGGCACCTCGTGTGCGCGGCGTGCGACGGCGGCGGCTGCGACACCTGCGAGCGCTCCGGGGCCGTCACGCTGCGCGAGCGCGGCGAGCCCGCCGACCTCGTGGAGGTGACGCTGCCCGGCGAGCACGGCGAGGCGTTCGTGATTCGCCTGCCGGAACGCGGGGGACTCCCGCCGCTCGGCTCCGGATTGCCCCGCGGCAATCTGCTCTTGCGGGTCGAACCGAGCGCGCAACCGGACCCGAGCGTCACGCTCTCGAGCCCCGAGTCCGTGTTCGAGCTCGCGCGTCGCGCGCTGAGCACGCGGCCCGTCGCGATCCTACGCTATCCGGTCGTGCTCGGCGCGTTCGTGCTCGGTGTCATTCTGCTCGCGATCTGGCTACTCTCGCGGCGATGAATCCGCTCTTGATGGGAGCGCTCCTGCTCGGGCTCTGGGGCGCGTTCGCGCTGAGCGCCTTCCGGCGCGTGCGTTTGCTCGAGACCGGCAGCTCGACGTGGGAGTCGCGCTTCGCGAACGTGGGCCGGCGCCTCGGCGCGGTGGTGCGCTTCGCGCTCCTGCAGCAGAAGATGCCGAATTATCCGCTGGCCGCCGCGGGGCATTACCTCATCTTCACGGGTTTCGTCGTCCTGCTCCTGCGCACGCTGGTGCTCTGGGGCCGCGGCTTCGACCCGACGTGGAACCTCTTCGTGCTCGGCCCGGAGCCGGTGCTCGGCGTGCCGCTCGGGACGATTTACGGCTTCGCGAAGGACATTTTCGCGCTGTTCGTGATCACGGGCGCGCTCATCTTCGTGTATCTGCGCGTGGTCAAGCGCGAGAAGCGCATGACGCTGAGCGGCGAGGGCCTGCTCATCCTCGGCATCATCGCCGCGATGATGCTCGCCGACCTCAGCTACGACGGCGCGACGATGCTCATCAACGCGCGCTTCGCGAGCGAGTGCGGCGCGGGGGCGGCGTCGTTCTGCGCGTCGGCGCGCGAGCTCGTCGCGCCGCTCGGCCCGCCGCGCACCGAGATCGGTCTCGAGCTCTTTCCCGAGCCGGGCGGGACGCTCTTCGCGCTCCTGTTTCAGGGGCTCGGCACGGGCGCCCTCACCGTCGTCGCGCGCGCGGGGTTTTGGACGCATTCGACGCTCGTCCTGATTTTCTTGAACATCCTGCCGTACACGAAGCACTTCCACATCATCACGGCCGTCCCCAACGTGTTCTTGGGCGATCTCACGCCGAAGGGGCGACTGCGTCCGCTCGCCGCGAGCACCGAAGCCATCATGAGCCTCGTCGAGAAGGCGACGGAAGGCGAAGACCAGGGCGCCGCGCGCGTGGGTTACGCGCGGCTCGAGCATTTTTCCTGGAAGGATTATCTCGACTTTTACACCTGCACGGAGTGCGGCCGTTGCTCGGACAACTGCCCGGCGTTCATCACCGGCAAGCTCCTGTCGCCCAAACAGCTCACGCTCGATCTGCGCGGGCGGCTCTACGGCAAGAACGAAGGGCCGAAGGACCTCGTGCCCGAGCTCATCAAGCCGGAGGTGTTGTGGGCGTGCACGACCTGCCGTGCCTGTGAAGAGCAGTGTCCGGTGAACATCACCTACGTCGACAAGATCGTGCAGATGCGGCGGAACCTCGTCACGATTCGCGGCGAATTCCCGGGCGAGCTGCAGAAGCCGTTCACCGGCATGGAAACGAACGGCAACCCCTGGAACCTCGCGCGCGTCGATCGCGGAGCTTGGACGGACGGGCTCGACGTGAAGCGCATGAGCGACAAGCCGGACGCCGAGGTCCTGTTTTGGGTGGGGTGCGCGGCGAGCTACGACGACCGCGCGAAGAAAATCGCGCGCGCGACGGCCGAGTTGCTCAAGGCGGCCGGCGTCGACTTCGCGATCCTCGCCGAGGAGGAGACGTGCACGGGTGATCCGGCGCGGCGAGCCGGCAACGAGTTCCTGTTCGCGACGCTCGCCGAGACGAACGCCGCGACGCTGAACGGCTACAAAGAGAAAGGCGGCGCGAAGCGCGTCATCACGACGTGCCCGCACTGCTTCAACACCATCAAGAACGAGTACAAGGATTTCGGCGTCGAGCTCGAGGTGATTCACCACGCCGACTTCTTGCTCGGCCTGGTCGCGGAGAAGAAGCTCGTCCCGAAGCAGGGCGCGCGCGGCAAGGTCGCGTATCACGACTCCTGCTACCTCGGCCGCTACAACGAGATTTACGAATCGCCGCGCGCGATCCTCGCCGGCATTCCCGGTGTCGAGCTCGTCGAGGTGCCGCACTGGAACAAGAAGAAGGGGCTCTGCTGCGGCGCCGGCGGCGCGCAGATGTGGATGGAGGAGCAGAACAAGGACCGCGTGAACGTGAAGCGCACGCTTCAGCTCGTCGATACGGGCGCGCAGACGATTGCGAGCGCGTGCCCCTTCTGCATGACGATGCTCACGGACGGCGTGAAGGCGCACGGGAAGGACGAGGAGATCAAGAACCTCGACATCGCCGAGCTCCTGGCCGAAGCGTGCGGCTTGCGCGGCGCTCCGGCGGCCGCGGCCGAGTAACTGGGTAACGCTCTACGCACCCGGCGCGCGCGGGTGCGTAGGGCGCGTCTCTTTACGTTGGATGACGCTCGTCATATCAACTGGCCGTGCGCTACGCAGCCGGTCACAAGGAGCAGAGCCGTGAACGCATCCTCGGCGCCGCCGCGGATCTGTTCCGGCGCCGTGGCATCGCCGCGACCGGCGTCGATGCGGTGATGGCGGCGGCGGGGCTCACGCCGGGCGGTTTCTACGCCCACTTTCGCTCGAAGGAGGCGCTCGTCGCGGCCGCCGTGGCGACGGCGGGGGCGCGCGCGCGGGAGCGGTGGCTCGCGCCGTACGCCGACCTCACGGGGACGGCGTGGGCGCGTCGCTTCGTCGAGAGCTACCTGAGCGACGAGCATCGCGACGACCGCGCCACCGGCTGCTTCGTGCCGAGCCTCGCCGCGGAGGTCGCGCGCGGCGGGCCCGCGTCGCGGCGCAACTTCGAGCGCGGGTTGCGCGGCTTCTTCGAGCTCGTCGAGAGCCGGACGCGCGGCGCGAGCGACGCCGAGGCGCGCCGCCGGGCGGTGAGCGCGGTCGCGGTCTGCGTCGGCGGCCTCTTGCTTTCGCGCGCGGTGCTCGACCGCGAGCTCTCGCGCGAGATTTTGGCAAACTGCCGCGCGAGTGCCCTCGAGTTGCTCGAGCCGGAACGAACCGGAGCGCGGCGCTCGCGCCCGCGGACCCCACGGAAGGAACGACGATGAAGAAGCGCGCCGTAATCACGGGCATCGGATTGATGACGCCCCTCGCCGTCGGGCGGGACGAGAGCTGGCGGCGGCTCGTCGCCGGGACGAGCGGCATCCGGCGTTTCACGCTGTTCGACCCGTCGCGCCTGAAGACGCAATTCGGCGGTGAAGTACCGGATTTCGACCCCGGCAGGTGGCTCGACAAGCCCAGCGTGCGCCGCACCGATCGCTACACGCAGCTCGCCATCGCCGCCGCCGACGAAGCGATGACGGACGCGGGCCTCGCGCTCGCGCCGAGCTCCGCGCCGCGCGCCGGTGTGTTGCTCGGCGTCGCGCTCGGCGGCCTCGCGAGTCTCGAGCACCATCACGCGCTCCTCCTCGACAAGGGGCCAGAGCGCATGAACCCCTTCATGGTGCCGATGATGCTCGCGAACACGGCGCCCGGCATGCTCGCGATTCGACACGGCGCGCAGGGGCCGAACTACACCGTTACTTCCGCCTGCGCGTCCGGCGCGCATGCCATCGGCGAGAGTCTCGAGCTCATCCGGCGCGGCGTCGCGGACGTGATGATCACGGGCGGCGTCGAGTCCACGTTGACCGAGCTCTGCGTTTCGGGCTTTTGCGCCATGCGCGCGCTCTCGACGCGCAACGACGCGCCGGCGCAGGCGAGCCGCCCGTTCTCGCTCGGCCGGGACGGCTTCGTCATCGCCGAGGGCGCGGGCATCGTGATCCTCGAAGAGCTCGAGCACGCGCGAGCGCGCGGAGCGCGAATTTACGCCGAAGTGGCGGGCTACGGCTTGAGCGCCGACGCGCACCACATCACCGCGCCGCATCCCGAAGGGCAAGGCGTCGTGCTCGCGATCGAACGCGCGTTGAGCTCGGCCGGCCTCACGCCGAACGACGTCGAGCACGTGAATGCACACGCGACCTCGACGCCCGCGGGCGACGAAGGCGAAGCGCGCGCTCTCCGCCGCGTCTTCGGCGCACGCGCCGACGACATTCTCGTCACGGCGCCGAAGTCCATGATCGGCCACACCCTCGGCGCGGCCGGCGGCATCGAGACGGCGTTCCTCGCGCTCACCCTCCACCACAGCCTGATCCCGCCGACGATCAACTACGACGAGCCGGATCGAGCGCTCGGGCTCACGGTCGTTTCCGGCGGCGCTCGCGAAGGTCGCGTCGACGTAGCCCTCAAGAATTCCTTCGGTTTCGGAGGCACGAACGCGTCCCTCGTGCTCCGGCGGTTCGACGGTCGCGGCGGTGTATAATGAGGGCGATGCCGTCCCGGGCCGCCGCCGCCGTGTTCGAGCAAGACGACTCGTCGTCTGAGCTCGCGGTCGCGCCGCACCACGGCAAGAGCTACGAGTGCGACGCGTGCGGTCGCTCGTTCGACGGCGAGCCGGCGGGCGCCGGCCTCTTCTTGTGGACGCGCGGCGACGAGGTCCGCTACGAAGAGCCGCCCCTCTGCGAGGAGTGCGCCTCCGAGATCACGGTGGGCGCCCTCGTGAAGTGGGACGCCGAGGACGACGAAGAGGGCTGAAGCGAGCCGCGGCCGGCCGCCGGCCGGCGTGAAATCAGCTGCCGCTCGGCTGCACCATGTCGGTGAGGTCCTGCGTCATCTCGTCGCCGGTCTGCAAGACCTTCATGTTGGCGACCGCGAGGTACTTCGACACGTTCAGATTGACGAGGCCGTGCTCGAGGCTCGGCGCCGGCGCGCCGCCGCCCGCGGCCGCGGTTTTCGCCGCGCCCGAAATGCTCACGCTGTCCGTCCCGCCCATGTCGGTCGAGGCGATGAGCACCTCGTTCGCCGCGCCGTTCATCGCGTCGACTTGGTTTTGGATGCCTTGGACGGCGGCGGAAAAGAGAGGTCCAATCGCCATACCCTTCGGGTGAACGGCTCGAGCGGGCAAACCTTGAGTGCACGCGCACGCTGACGCGCGTCTCATTCAGGGACGCGCCGGCCTCAGTGAAAGAGGACGTGGTCCGCGGCGTCCGACTGCTCGAGCGGGGGGCGGCGCGCGAGAAGCTCACGCGCCGTCGCGCGGAGCACCTTGCTCGTGTCGACGCCGTGCACGATCTCGATGAGCTCACTGCGCGTGCAGGCGGCGAGGAGCGGCATCGCCACGGTCGGCGGCGAACCCGGATTGAGCAGGATCGCCAGGCGGACGCGGGGGCGCTTGAGCCAGCGTTCCGAGCGCGCAATCGCCTGCACGGCCTCCGGCCGCACGGGCCGGCGCGCCGCGATGCGCACGACGTCGTCCTCGGTGAGGCGCGGATTTTCGAGCAGCTGCCGGATGACGAGCGGATGCGGATCGGAGAGCAGCTTGTCGAACGCGCGTCGCGTCGGCGCGCGCGCGAGACTCCGGCGCTCTCCGACCGTGAGCTCGCGCCCTCCGCCGTAGTCCGGCACCGGCGCTTCGTCCGGCGGCGGAACGGATCGAACCGGCGCGGGCGCGCGCCGCAAGAGCCGCCCGAGACTCAAGAGGTGCAGCGACTCCGCTCGAGCACGCAGACGCTCGATGAACCCGTCGTCCGGCGAGCGCGCGAAGAGGAGCGCGAGTGCGAGCACCGTTTCGCGCGCGGCCGGATCGGAGCGCTCGCTCGCCTCGCACACGCGCTCGAGCTCCGCGGCGATCGACGAGGTCGGACCTTGCGTCAGGTAATCGCGCAGCCACTCCACGCGCAGTCCGATCTCGGGCAAACCGAGAACCACGCGACAGACGCGTTCGGGACTTGAATTCACGCACTTCAGCCTGCCTCTCTTCTCGAGCTACCGCAAGGGTGACTGGGTGCGCGCCGCCCGCACTTTGCGGTCGTCCGACGCGCGGGGTATGCACGGCACGGATGGACCCGGTCGCCGCACTCGACCGACACGCGAACGCGTGGCGAACGCGAGTCGCGCCGGCGCTCCGGGTCGCTTTCTGGGGAGCGCTCTTCGCGGCGGTGGTCGTGGCAGGGGCGCTCGGGCGCCGCGGAACCGGCGAAGCACGGCTCGCGGCGCTCGGAGTCGTCGTCCTCGTGGTCGTCGGCTTCGCCGCCCGCGCTTGGGTCGAACGGCGTGGCCTCCTCCGGCAGGACCGCATGGTGCGCCGGCTCATCCTGAGCGAGGACCGGCTGCTCGGCGAGAAGGTGCTGCGGGCGCTCGAGCTCAAGGAGCGCGCCGAGCACGACCCGAGCGTCGGATCGGCGGAGCTCGTCGGGGTCCACCTCGCCCGCACGGTTGCCCGCATTCCCGAGGGTTTGGTCGTTCGGCGCGGCGAACGCTCAGCCAGGCGTTTTCGGCTGGTTGCGCTCGCGCTCTCGCTCCTCGGGCTGGTCGCCGTCGGGCTCGATCCGCCGCGGGCGGTCGAAGGGCTCGACGTCCTCCTCGCCCGCCACGGGACCGCGCCGCTCGACATGGTCTGGCTCGAGGGGCTCACGCTCGTCGTGCAACCCCCTCCTTACCTCCGCACTCCCGAGCATCACCTCGATCCGCTCGGCGGCGAAGCGCCCGAGGGGAGCACCCTCATCGTGCGCGGAACGCCCGCCCGACCCGGGCGGCGCTTGGTGCTGACGGACGGCGCCCACGAAGTGCCGTTCGTGACCGACGGCTCGGACGGTGTGGTCGCGCGGTTCACGCTGGATCGCGACCTCACGCTGCGGGTCGCCGCCCGGTTCGGCGACGTGCTCGTCCGGGAGCCCGTACCGATGCCCGTCTCGGCCGTCCCCGACGCCGTGCCGCTCGTCGTGCTCCACGGCGCGCCCGAGCGCATCGAGCTCGAGAAAATCGAGCGGCTCGACCTCAGCTACGTCGCGGCGGACGACCACGGTCTGCGGGAAATCGACCTGGTTTTGCGCTCCGGCGGGCGTGAGGACCGGCGCGTCCTCGAGAAGCTCGACGGCCAAGCGCGGGTCGAACAAGGGTCGCAGGGGCTCGACGTGAGCGATCCGTTCCTGCGCCGGGTTTTTCTGCCGGTCTCGGTCACGATCGAGGCGCGCGACAACGACGAGCTCGAAGGCGGACGCTGGGGCGCGAGCGCGGCGATCACGCTCGTGCCGCCGGCGATCGGCGCCGTCGAGGCCGCGCGCTACAAGCTCGTCGCCGAGGCCCGGGGCGCCGTCGTCGATTTGCTCGCCTGGCTCGTGGATCCGCCCGCGAACGCCGATCCGAAATCGCTCGAGAAGGAGCTTCCGAATCGGCGCCACGACGCCGCGAACGCCCTCCGCACGGCGACCGAGCACAAGCCGGGCGGACAAGGCGTGCCCGCGGGGCTCGCGTCGTTCTTGCTCGGCCAGGCGCGCAGGCTCGAGGAGGCGAAGCCGAACGGGGCGACGCCCGCGGCGCGGACGGAAGAGGTCGTGCTCGCAGTCGACGGCGCGGCGAGGTCGCTTTCCGCGCGCGACGCGCAGTCCGTCGCCAAGCGCCTCGGCGACGCGGCGGAGGAGGCCGCGGACGGCTACTCGGAGGCCCAAAATCCCGAGAAAGTGAAGCGAGGCACGGAGCGGGCGGATCTTGCGCTCGGCGTGCTCGACGTGGGCGCCGGGAACCTGCTCGCGCTCGAAGGGCTCGGCGCCGACCTCGGATCGGTGACGCGCGGCGAGCTCCGGCGCATCCGGCGCGCCGTGAGCGAGAAAAGCTTTTTGCACGCCGAGCTCGCGGCGCGTCACCTCGCCGCGCGGCTGCGCCGGCCGAACCCGTCGTTCGCCTCGGGCGGCGGCGGCGTGGAGGGGGGCGAGCACGGAGCGCCGCGGCCGCCGAGCGAGCCGCCTTCGCAAGCCGACAAGCGTTTCGACGAGCTCGCCCAGGAGCTCGAAGACCTCACGCGCGAGCACGCCGCGCTCATCGACCAGGTGGAGCACGAGCTCGAAGACGCCGATGAAGCCGCGAAGACCGACGATCTCCGGCGCCAAGCGGCCGAGCACGCCGAGGCGCTGCGGCTCGCGGTGCAAGACTTGCCGCACAGCGGCGCGCGCGAAGGCTCGGGGCGGGCGGCGGCGGGTCTCGCGCGCGATCACGCGGAGGCCATGGCCGAAGGGCTCGAACGGCTCGAGCTCGGCGGCGCGACCGAGAGCGGCAAGACGGCGCGCGGCTTGCTCGACGAGGCCCAGAAAAAGGCGCTCGCCCCCGAAACATCGGCCGATCTCCAGGATCAAGGTGCGCTCGACCGCGCGCGGACGGCCGTCGAAAAGGAGCTCGCCTGGGCCGACCAGCTCAAGCAACGCCTGGAGCAAGACGCTCGCGAGCGTGCGAAGAGCAAGCTCGACGAGGACGCCGACCGCGAGCGCTCGATCGAACGCAGGCTCGGTGAAATGGGACAGCGGGCGCGCCAAACCGAGGCGGCGCTGCCCGAGACGTCGCTCGAACAGCTCGACAAGGCCCGCGACGCGATGAAGTCCGCCGCGTCCGATCTGGCCGGGGGGCAGGGCGAGCAGGGGCTCGACGGGCAGCGCGAGGCTCAACGCTTGCTCGAACAGGGCGGTGCGGAGCGCACCACCGAGGACAGCGGCGGCCAGGCGCGCGAGGGTCGCGAGCCGAGTCACGGCCGCGGCGGCAAGGGCATGGACACGCGCGCCCCGGTTCCGGGCGCGGACGACCAGCACCGCGCGCTCGAGTTTCGCAAACGTGTCCTCGAAGGGCTCGGTCAGGATCGCGGCGGCCGGCTCGATCCGGCGATCCGCCGTTACGCCGAGGGGTTACTCGAATGAAGCGGCTCGGACTTGCCGCCCTCGCCGTGCTCGCGGGCCTTGCGGCCGTCGCGTCGGCGCGTCCGGCGCCGCCGCCGGCCGCCGACATTTCGGACGCCATCACCGAGATCGACCTCGAGCGGGCGCGCAAGCTGCTCGACGTCGCGAGCGGCGATGCGACGGCGCTCGCGCTCGCACGGGCGCGGCTCGCGGTGTACGTGGGCGACTGCGACGCCGCGGCGGCTCAGCTTTCCGCTCCGACGCTCGGTGAATCGAAAGAAGGCGCGACGCTCGCGGCGCTCGCGAAGAGCTGCGCGCGCGCGACCGCCGCGGGATTCGTCGTGGACGACGCCGCTCGCGGCATCAGCTTGCGTTTCCAGGACGACGCCGACCGCGTGCTCGCGCCGTTCCTCTTGCGCATCGCCGCGCGCGCGCGGGACAGCGTGGCCGAGGACGTCGGCGTCGAGTTATTGCGCCCGCTGCGCATCGAGGTCGTGCGCGATCTCTTCTCGCTGTCCGCCGTGTCCGGCCTGCCCCTGAAGGCGGCCGAGACGACGGGGACGCTCGCCGTGGCCCGCTGGGGGCGCGTGATTTTCCTGTCGCCGCGCGCGACGCCGCTCGGTTTTCCGTGGCAGGACACGCTCGCGCACGAAATCACCCACCTCATCGTCACGCGGGCTTCGCGGGATCGCGCGCCCCTCTGGCTGCAGGAGGGCGTCGCGAAACGGGAAGAGACGCGCTGGCGCCCCGCACGGCCCTTCGACGACCCGAACTGGGCTGACACGACCGCGCGCAGCGCGCTGCTCGCCGGACGCGGCGTCGGGCTCGATCAGCTGGGGCCCTCCATCGCGATGCTGCCGACCCCCGAGGCCGCGACCACGGCGTTCGCCGAGGTATCGAGCTTCGTCAAGTTCTGGCTCGGCGAAGTCGGACCCTCCGCGCTCGAATTGCTGTTGCTCGACCTCCGCGCGACCGGCGCCGACTCGCCCGATCCGGCGCTCGAGAGCGTGAGCGGCTACTCGCTCGCCGAATGGAACGTGCTCTGGCGCGCGAACCTGCGCGAACAGCCGCCGCGCGATCCGCGCGAAGAAGCGCTCAGGCCGCCGCCGCTCAAGGACGGGCTCGCCTTTGCGCGCGGGAGCCGCCTCGGCGACCTCTTGCTCGAGCGCGGGCACACCGAAGCCGCGCGCCACGAGTATCGCGCCGCCCTCGACGCCGCCCCCGCCGAACCGTCGATTCGCTGGCGTCTCGCGCGGGCGAGTCTCCTTCTCGACGACCAGCCCGGCTTCCGCGCCGCGCTCGGCGACCGTGACAAGTTGCGGGCGGCCGACGGGGGCTGGCTCGCGCTTTCGAGTCGCGCTCTGCGCGAGGACGGTCACGCGGCCGAAGCGGCCGACGCGTCGGAACACGCGCTCGCTCTCGAGCCGCTCCTCGAGGATGTCGCGTGCGACGGAGCGGTCCGCGCGCCGGGCGGCACCGCCCCGCTCCCCGCCGATCCGGACCGCCGCGCGCTCTGCCAGTCCGTGCGCGCGCCGTGAACTTGGACCCAGGCCCGCCGTTCTGGGCAAAAATTGCCGACCGCGCTGGCAAGGTGACCGAAATCGCTGGGAATTGACCGGAAGGCGGGGTGGGACCTACGATGAAAGGCCACTCGGAGAAAGCTCGAATTCGTTCGTGGGCATCGCCACCCTCCTAGCCGCTCAGGTGCTTCGAGCGCTGCCAAGGGTCCGTATCAGCAGGGCCGTCGGCCGCTTGTGCGACCAACCGTTACCGTCGGTCGTCTCGAGGGCGGTGACCGACGTGTATTCGCGCGCCTACCGCGTCGATCTCGAAGACGCGGAGTTGCCGCCCGGTGCGTTCCCGAGCTTCGACGCGTTCTTTACGCGCAAGCTCAAACCGGGCGCGCGCGCCGTGAGCAGCGACGCGCTCGTGAGCCCGGCGGACGGCGATCTGTA
>DATJXW010000117.1:0-26397 GCA_035499895.1 Polyangiaceae bacterium
GTCGAGCCCGATCACGAGCACGAGGCTCGCCGAGAAGCCGCCGACGTGCGTGTTCCCGGACGTGTTCACGACGTCGCCCGTGTCGCTCATCTCCTGGAGCAGCCAGGGCTCGGTTTTTTGCGCGATGTCCTCGCTGAAGACGAGCTGGCCGCCGACCCGGCCGCCGACGTTGCCGCTCCGCGCGCGATCGGAAACGCCGAGCACGAGCGACAGCGTGGGCGCGTTGAACACGTAGCCCGCGCCCCCGCCGTAGCGCGGATCGGAGTCGCTGTAGCGACGCAAACCGACGGCGCCGGCGATCTCGAAGTCGACCCAGTTGTGATACGGAAGCCACGCTCCGAGCACGGCGCCGGCATGCGAGAAGGTGCCGCCGGTCGCCTGCGAGTCGGCGTGATCGTAGAAGAGGCCGAGCTCGTAATAGCTGTAGTGGCCGCGCAAGAGGCCGCCGCCGAACGCGAAGGCGCCGCGCGCGTCCGAGCCCGCGAGGACACCGAGACCACCGCGCGCGTCGAGCTCGACGCCCCAACCCGGCTTTTCTTCGAAGCTAATCTCCGGGAGCAGCGGTTCTCCCCGAAGCATCCCCGCGTCCTCCGGCGGCGGCGGGAACGGGCTCGACGGCGGCTCCTCGACTTCGGGCGGCGCGGCGAGCGGAGCGCTCGGCGGAGGGGGAGCGGCCGGAGGCGGCAACGGCGGAGGCGCCGAAGACGATGCGGCGGGTGCCGGCGCGGGTGCCGCCGGGGGCGGCGCGGCGGGTGCGGGCGCGGGTGCCGGCGCGGGAACCGGTGCGGGCGCGGGCTTCACGGGCGGAGCGGCCGAAGTCGGTGCGTTCGAGCTCGGCGCGGGTGCAGGCGCGTGCGCGGAGCCGGACGGCGCCGGCTCGATGGGAAACCCGGCCGTGGGCGGGCTCTGGGCCGCGCCCGGAAGGGCAACCGCGAGGACGAAGACGAACGCGAGCCGACTGACGTTGGACGGGGTCATGATCGAAATGCGTCTCGAGATGTTTAGGTGCGTGATCGCGGCAGTTACGGCTCGTGCGCTTCGCTCGGCTAGGACACGAGAGCCCCGGCTCACCATTGACGAAATCGGGGAAGAGCGCTAGAAAAACCGCCGTTAGTATCGTGACCAAGCGCCAGCACGCCCAGAAGCTTTGGATCGTCTGCCGTCCGGCAGGCGAGGGCGCGCGATCACGCTGATCCGTTGATTGACGTTAGCCCTCCCCGCCAGGCGGACCGAGGGCAGCGTTCCGGATCACGACTTCCCTCCTCCACCTGGCTCCCACGAGCCAGATGTCTTCTCCTCACTCACCCGCACCCCGCGCGTTCGATCGGTATTCGGAGTGGCTGGATCCACGCTTCCGCCAACTCCTGCTCTTCCAAATGGCGTTCGGCTACGCCTATTCGGCGCTGATTCTGGTGCCGAAGTTCGCGACCGTTTGCCTCGCCGCCGGCCCGCGTGAAGTCGGCGCGCTCGCCGCCTGTCCGACGCTCGCGGTCGTGCTCGCCGCGCCGCTCTGCGGCATGTGGCTGGATCGCGGAGCCCACCGCGCGGCGATGATCGCGGGCTCGGCGCTGCTCGCCGTGAGCATCCCGGCGTTCGGCTACCTGCACACCGTCGGTCCGTTCGCGTATTTTCTCCGTGTCCTCCACGGTCTCGGAAACGTGCTGATTTTGAGCGGCGTCGGCGCGTTCGTCGCGCGCCTCGTGCCCGCCGAGCACCGGGGCCGAGCCTTCGGCACGGCGGGCGCGGCGTCGCTCGTCATGAACGCGGCGGCTTCCTCGGCGACCGAGCGTCTCGCCGACGCCTTCGGCTGGGGCGTCGCGTACGAGGTGGCGGGCGGCGCCTGCTCGTTCGCGCTCGGCGTCGCGCTCACGCAACCCGAAGTCGACGACGCGCGCGCTTCCGCTTCGTCCGTCGAACTGCTCGCGACCGCGCCGCTCCGCGACCGGCGCCGGCGCGCGGGCCTCGCGACGCTCGCGGCGGGCGCGGGGTTCGGCATGCTCATCACGTTCACGCAGCCGTACGCGCTTTCGCTCGGCGCGTCGCACGTGGCGAGCCTGTTCGTCGGGTACACGCTGACGGCGCTCGCGGTGAGGCTCGGCTTCGGCGGCGCGGTCGACCGCTGGGGCGCCGAGCGCGCGACGCGCGTCGCACTCGCGATTTACGCGGTCACCGTGCTCGTCGCCGCCGCGCTCCGGCCCGCGACGCTCTTTCCGCTCGGGCTCGGCTTCGGCTTCGCCCACGGTCTCGCGTGGCCGGCGCTCTGCGCGCTCGGGGTGCAAAATGCCGAACCGCACCGCGCCGGCTCGGCGCTCACGCGCGTGCAGGCGCTCTTCGCCGCGGGGTCGATGCTCGCGGTGTGGCTCGGCGGCGTCATCGTGCACGGCGCGGGCTACGCGGTCGCGTTCGGCGTGATGGGGCTCGCCGTCGCCGGCGGTGCGCTGGCGGTCGGCGGCGCGCCGCGCAAAGGCGCGCTCGCGCGAGTCGAAACCGAGCGCGAGCGCTGTAGCTCCCCCGCCGCGCGCTGAACGCGACGCGAACCCGAAGCCAGCGCGACGGCCCGCGTTTTCACGTCCCTCGGTTTGTCTATACAATTCAAACGTATAGACAAACCGCTCGCCGCCGGACCCCCGCCCACCGCGCGAGCTCGTTGGATTTCGAGGCGGGCCCGGTGCGTCGCGGTCGGAAGCCGCCGCGGCGCACCGTTCCAGCCGACCCCCGGCCCGGGCCTCGGACGCCGGAGTTACGCCGTGAGCCGCGGCGAAATCCGCGCCGCGACCTGGTCGAGCGCCACGCGCTCCTGCGCGGCGGTGTCCCGATCGCGGAGCGTCACCGTTTGGTCCTCGAGCGTCTGGCCGTCGATGGTGACGCAGAAGGGCGTGCCGATTTCGTCCATGCGCGCGTAACGCTTGCCGATCGACTGCTTGGCGTCGAACTCGCACGCGAAGCGCGTCCGCAAATCCATGTAGAGCTTCTCGGCGATCTCGGGCAGCCCGTCCTTGTTCACGAGCGGGAAGATACCGAGCTTCACCGGCGCGACCTTGGGATCGAAGCGCAAGTACGTCGGGCTCGCGCGCGACGCGTCTTCGGCATACCCCTCGCAGAGGAGCAGGAGCACCGCGCGCGTGAGACCGGACGCCGGCTCGATCACGTTCGGAATGTAGCGGCTCTTCGCCTTGATCTCGTCGTCCGGCGCGCCCGCGGCCTTGAGCTTCAACTGCAGCTCTTGATCGAAATACTCGAGCTTCTGGCCCGAATGCTGCTGGTGTTGCGTGAGGTCGAAGCTGCCGCGATGAGCGATGCCCTCGAGCTCGCCGTAGTCGGGTGCGGTGAACGGATACCGGTACTCGATATCGACCGTCATCTTCGAGTAGTGCGAGAGCTCGTCCGCGTCGTGATCGCGGAAACGCAGGTTGTCACTCGACACGCCGAGCGAGCGCCACCAGCGCATGCGCTCGGTCTTCCAGAACTCGAACCACGTCTTCGCCTCGTCGGGGTGGCAAAACCACTCCATCTCCATCTGCTCGAACTCGCGCGAACGAAACACGAAGTTTCGCGGCGTGACCTCGTTGCGGAAGCTCTTGCCGATCTGCGCCACGCCGAACGGCACCTTGACGCGCGTCGTGTCGAGTACGTTCTTGTAGTTCAGGAAGATGCCCTGGGCCGTTTCCGGCCGGAGATACACCTTGCTCGAGTCGTCCTGCACGGCCCCGGCGTGCGACTCGAACATCAGATTGAACTGGCGCGGCGGCGTGAGATCCCCGCCGCAATTCGGGCACGGATCGAGCAGCGGTTCGGCGAGGCTCGGCCGCGCCATGGCGCGCAACAAAAATTCGACCGTGTTCGTGGCCACGGGCTGGCCGTGGGGCGCGCCGCCCTGCGCTTCCCGCACCGTCTTGCGCATGCCGTCGAGCGTCGCCGTCCACTGCCGCACGAGCGCGAGGCCCGGAGCGAGCTTTTTGCCTTCCTTCCGCGCCCAGCGCTGGAGCGCCTGCGTCGTCGGGTCGCTCTCCAAGAAATCCTCGTGGAACTCGACGAGCCCGTCGAGCCCGCTCTTACCGAGCGCCGAGAGCAGCGATTTGACCCACTCGGCGTCGCGCAACATGTCCGCGACGTGATCGGAGCGGAACAGGCGCTTGCACTGCCGGCAGGTGCTCATCGGATCGGCGAAGCCGCCGACGTGCCCGCTCGCGACCCACGTTTTCGGGTGTTGGATGATGGCCGAGTCGAGTCCGACCATTTCGATCGGATGTCCGTCGGGTCCGATCGGCGGACACTCGACCATCGCGCGCCACCACGAGTCGCGGATGTTGTTCTTGAGCAGGACGCCGAGCGGCCCGTAATCCCAAAAGCCGTTGATGCCGCCGTAGATCTCGCTCGCCGGGTAGATGAAGCCTCGCCGCTTGCAGAGCGAGACGATCTTGTCCATCACGGTAGCGTCAGACACGGGGCACCTTTCCTGTCCGGCGAGCACCGCCCGCCGAAACGGCCGCGTCTATACCATGCCGAAAGGCCGCACCGGGGGCGGCAACGCTTCGGTCGTTCGCGCGGCGCGGTTCTACCAGCCGCCCTGGTCCTTCGCGTCCCCGGCTTGGTCCTTTTTGTCCGGGCGGTGATGGTGCGGGCGCTTGCTGTCGTCGGGATGCTCGTCGGGGGCGCCCTCGTCACCGTGCTCGTCGTCGGCGGCTTTGTCGTCCGTCGCGGCGTGGCTCTGCGGCTGCGGGCCGGGAGCTGCGGCGGGTGCAGCGGGGTCCTCCTTCTCCACTTTCTTATCCGGACATCCGGTCATGAAGAGCCCGGCGACGAGGCTCGTGAGAAGGACGCTGACTGTGCGCTGCATTGAGTTGCCTCCGCGTCGGAGCCTACACCAGGCCTCCGTTCGAGACTAGGAGCCCGCCGCTCACGCGAGTGTCGCGTGAGCCCTGCGCTCGACGCGGGGCCCCGCGTGTATGATGGGGCGTTTCAGATGGCAAGGAGGAGGTACGTCATCATCGGCGACGGCGCTGCGGGCCTTGCGGCCGCGGAGCGCCTGCGCGAGCTCGACGCGGGCGCGAGCATCGGCGTCTTCACCGACGATCCGAGCCCCGGCTACTTCCGCGCTGCGCTCACGAATTACCTCTTGGGTGAGCTCCGTGAAGATCAACTCTGGGCCACGAGTCCCGATTTCTACGAAACGTCGAGTGTTCGTCGCGTGTTTGGACGCGTCGTGGGCGTCGACACCGCGCGTTCGGTCGTGTGGGATGCGACGAGCCCGACGCCGACGCCCTACGACGCGTTGCTCGTCGCGTCCGGCGCGCGGGCGCGCATGCCGAGCTTCGAGGGCGCGCACCTGCCCGGCGTGATGACGCTCCGCACGATCCAAGACGCGCGACAGGTCGTGGACCTCGTGCGGCTCCGCCGCCTCGAACGCGCGGTCGTGCTCGGCGGCGGAGCGCTCGGGCTCGAGTGGGCGCACGCGCTCCGCGAGCACGGCGTCGCGGTGGTGCTCGTCGAGGTCGCGCCGCGTCTCTTGCCGGGCGCGCTCGACGAGGTCGCTTCCGATTTGCTCGCCGCGCGTCTGCGTCAGGCAGGGATTCAGGTCGTGCTCGGCGACGCCGTCGCGCGCGCGCTGCCCGGGCCGGACGGCGCGCTCGCCTCGCTCGTGCTGCGCTCCGGACACGCGCTCCCGTGCGGCCTACTCGCGGCGGCGCTCGGCGTCGTGCCGAGCTCGGAGTTTTTGAAGGGCAGCGGCGTCGCGCTCGGCGAAGACGGCGCCGTTCTCGCCGCGCGCACGCTCGCGACGAACGTCCCGAACGTCTTCGCCGCGGGCGACGTCGCGCGCGTCGACGGCGAGGCGCTCCGATTGTGGGAGCCGGCGCGCAGCCAGGCGCGCGTGGCCGCGGAAAACATGGCCGGCGGCCGCGCCGAGCACCGCCCGGGCGTCCACTATTTCGCGACACGCCTCTTCGATCTCGACTTCGCGCGACTCGGCCGCATCGAACGCGCCGACGGCCGCGAGCACCTGGTCGATATGCCGCGCGGCACCGGCACCATCGCGTACCGCAAGCTCGCGCTCGAACAGGGCCGGCTCGTCGGCGCGCTCATGATCGGCGAGCGTTCGGCGCGCGCGCGGCGCGCCGGCCGCCACTACAAGCGTCTCATCGACACGCGGGCGGACGTGACGCGCATTCGCGACAAGCTGCTCGACCCCGGCTTCGATTTCGAGGGCTGGCTCGGGACGCAAGCGCTCTTCGAGAAGCCGGCGGAAAGGCGTCCCACGACCGTGCTCGTGAAGGCGGCGAAGCTCCGGAGCACGCAACCCGTGAGTCTCGCGCGCACTTCGGTACTACCGAGCACGGCGCCGAACGCGAGTCGCACTTCGGTACTACCGAGCTCGGCGCCGGCCGCCGGTCGCACTTCGGCGTTACCGAGCTCGGTGCCCGGCTCGGAGGACACCGCGTGGCTCGCGCGTCCCTCGACGGCGCGGCTCTCCGCCCCGGGCAGCGCTCCTCCGAGCGCGGCGCCGGCCACGCTCGTGAGCCCGCGCGGCGGCACGCGCGTGCTTTCGATCGGCCTGAACGCCGAGCTCGGCGCCGCCCCCGACAAAGAGCCGCCGCTCGCCGCGCGGCTCGACGGCCTCGGCCGGTCGTTTCCAATCGTGCGGGCGGCGCTCACGCTCGGTCGCGCCCCGACTTCCGACGTCGTCATCGACGACGCTTCGGTCGCCGGGTTGCACGCGCAGATCCTCCGGCAGGGCCCGAAGCTCTTCTTGTGCGACGCCGGCAGCCGCACGGGCACGGGGCTCAACGGTCGGCTCGTCGTCGGTTCGCAACCGCTCCACGACGGCGATCGCCTGCGCGTCGGTCCGGCCGAGCTCGTGCTCTCGGCGCCCTCGCTCCGCCGCAGCGAACCCGACGAAGCGCTCGCGACGACGAACGAGCTCGTGCTCGAGGTGCGCTCGGGCCGCAACATGGGCCTCTCCTTCGCCTTGCGCGGCGAGGGCATGCTCATCGGCAGCGCGCCGGGCTCGAGCATCGAGCTCGCGGAGCTGAGCGTCGCGCCGCAGCACGCGCGCCTGCGCCAGGCGGGCGGGCAGGTGTTCGTGTCCGATCTCGGCAGCGGACTCGGAACGTCCGTGGGCGGCGCGCCGCTCGCGCCCGGACGCGAGGTGTCGCTCGCCCCGGGAGCGTGGCTGCGCGTCGGCGCGGTCGACCTCGTGCTCGCGACGGGCGGCGTCGTCGGCGCCGCGGCGCTCCGTCCACGAGCGCGCCTGAGCGTCGACGCGGGCCCCGGCGCGGGCGGCTCGCTCGGCGTGACCGAACGCGCGCTCGTCGGCAGCGGCGGCGACGCGACGCTCGTCATCCCGGGGCTCGCGCCCGTGCACCTCGAAGTGCGGCGCGAGGGCAACGTGTTCTTCGCGCGCGACCACTCGGGCGGAGCGAGTTTTCGCAGCGGCACGCCGCTCGGACCGCAGCCGGTGGCGCTTTCGCACGGCGACGCGCTCCTGCTCGGCCACGGCACGATGCTGCGCTTCGAGGAAGTCCCGTGACGAGCTACACCGACAAGCTCGCCGCGCGCGTCGCGGCGCAAGCGTCGGCCTGCATCGGCTGCAACGACTGCCTGCTCGCCTGCCCGATCCCCGAATCGCGGAACGTCACGATCGCCGAGCTCAACGCCGCGGTGCGCTTGCCGGTGATCGGCGCGCCGCACGTGGTCGCTTTCTTGAGCGCCTGCACCCAGTGCAAGCAATGCGTGCCGGCGTGTCCCGCCGATCTCGATCGCTCCGAAATGGTGCTCGTGAACAAGCTCAAGGTCGAGGACGCCGTCCCGAACCACGAGCTCCTGCTGCAGGCGCGCGAGCGCGTGTCGCCCTCCGGCTACACGCTCGACGGACTCGCGCAGGGCCTCGCGGCGCTCGAGATTTTTCGCGGCGCGCCCGTGGTCGCGCTCCGGCGACTCCTCCAAAAGTCCACGTTGCGCTGGCTCGCGCCGGGCGAAGCGCTGTGCAAAGACGGCGATTTTTACGAGCGGCTCGCCGTCGTCTTGAGCGGCTCGCTCGTGCAAACGTCGACGGGACCGAAGGGCGAGCTCTTTCATTTGATCGGGCTCGGCCCGGGCTCGTTCCTCGGCGAGGTCGGCGTGCTCGGGGATTGCCCGGAGCCGTACGGCGCGCTCGCGCGCGAAGCGAGCGTCGTGCTCGAGGCGCCGAAGCTCGCCGTACTACGCTTGATGGAACAGGCGCCGAGCGTCGGCGACACGCTCGAGGTCGTGTACGCCCGCCACGCGCTCTGGAACCACGCGCGCAAGCCGGGCTCGCTCGGCACGCTGCCCGAAGCGGCCGTCCTCGAGCTCTTCGCCGAGGCCAAGCTCGAGCTCGTGCAGCCGGGGGAAGCGCTCTTCTCACAAGGCGACGCCCCGCGTGACTTCTTCCTCGTGCGCAACGGCTTCCTGCGTGCGGCGCGGCGCGACGGCGCCGGCGAGCGCGTGCTCACCTACTTTCGCGAAGGTGACGCGCTCGGCCTCGCGAGCCTCTTGCAGAACGAGCCCGCGCAGAGCTTCACGGCCCTCGCCGTCGGACGCGCCGAGGTCGTGCGGGTGAGCGGCGAGGCGCTCCGCCGGCTCTTCGCACGCTACCCCAACGCCTACGCCGGTCTCGCTCAGGGCGCGCTCGAAGCCGAACGGCTCGCGCGCTCGGCGGAAGTCGGCGTCGGACCGCTCGCGGTAGCCGCGGCGCCGTCGCAGCACCCGCTCGGACCGTACGTCGCCGCGTACGCGCCGGGGAGCGCGGCTCCCTCCGCTCCGTACGCGAGGCCGAGCGTGCCGTCGGCGCCGCCGAGCGCGTCGGGGCCCGGCGCGGCGTCCTTGCCGCGCTCGTCGAATTAC
This sequence comes from Polyangiaceae bacterium, assembly GCA_035499895.1. Classification (GTDB taxonomy): domain Bacteria; phylum Myxococcota_A; class Polyangia; order Polyangiales; family Polyangiaceae; genus PMG-095. The sequence goes on from DATJXW010000117.1 coordinate 8,860, forward strand.
GAACGCGTCTCGGGCGAGCGCGTGCTCGCGGGCGCGAAGGCACCGCTCGAAGCGGGCGTCCTCGTCGAGGAAGGCATCGCGACCGGGCGCGAGGTGCTCGTCGTCGACCAAAATCTCTGCACGAGCTGCGGCAACTGCATCGACGCGTGCGAGCGCCGCCACGGCACGAGCCGCCTGCAGCTCCGCGGCCTCCAGATCGAAAACTACATGTTCCCGACGGCATGCCGGCACTGCGCCGATCCGGCGTGCCTGCTCTGCAGCGTGAACGGCATCGTCCGGCTGCCGAGCGGCGAGATCCAAATCGTGGAAGACAACTGCATCGGCTGCGGCGCCTGCGCCGAACGTTGCCCTTACGGCAACATCAGCATGCACGCGGTCGAGCGCAAAAAGCGCGGCTTCTTCCCCACGCTCTTCGACTTTCTCGTGCGCGGCGCCATCCGCGAACAAGCCCTCGACGCCATCGATCCGAAGACGCTGCGGGTGGCCGTGAAGTGCGATCTCTGCGCGGGGCACGGCGACTACGCCTGCGTCACGGCGTGTCCCGTGGGCGCGAATTTCCGCGTCGATCCCGGCGCGCTCGTCGCGAGCAAAGCGACGTAGATGACGGCGCTCGGCTCTCCCCGCCTCGCGCGCCGCCGGCGCTTGCTCGAGCGACAGTGGCCGTGGTTCTTCTCGGCGCTCGTCGTGAGCGGCGCGATCGCGGCTTTCGTCGTCGCGCTCGACGGCGGCGCGTTCGCGGCGTTCGAGGGCTTCGAAGCCGTCGTGCGCGGCTACACGACGCCGGGCGTCCTGCTCGGCGTCGGGGCGGTGTCGCTCGCCATCGCCAGTTTCGCGTACGCGCTTCGCAAGCGGGCGCTGCAGGAGAGCATGCCGGTCGGCACGCTCGCCGGGTGGCTCTGGGGGCACGTGTATCTCGGCGGGCTCGCGTTCGTGCTCGCGCTCGCGCACGCCGGCTACGGCGTCATCTCGAGCGTCCCGTCGAGCGGCAAGGCGCTCCTGCTCGTCCTCGGCGTGCTGGTCGGCAGCGGATTTTTGTGGCGCTTTCTTTACGCGGCCGTGCCGCGCATGGCCGCGACCAACGTCGGCAACTACTCCGCCCGCTCGACCCACGCGCGCGCCGAGGCGTGTCTCGTCGAGATCGAGAAGCTCGCGGCCGGCGCTTCGCCGCGCTTCCGAGAGCTCAAAGCCTGGGTGCTCCCGCGCACGCCGTCGCCCGCCGAGCTCGCGCACGCCGTCGCCACGTTGCCGCCCGAGGAGCGCGCCGCGTTCGGCGAGCTCGCGAGCCTCGCGTTGAGCCGGCTCGACGCGCTCGAGCGTGAACGCAAACAAGCGGGCTACGTGCGCTTGCTCCAGGGCCTGCGCGTGCTCCACGTGCCGCTCGGGCTCCTGTTCGTGGTGCTCGTCCCGCTGCACGTGCTGTTCGCGTACGACGCGCCGGTGCGAAAACTCGCGCTCGGTCCGGCGACGTTCGGCTCCGCGCTCGGCGGCTTCGAGCCGTCTTCGAGCTGCGCCGGGTGCCACGCGGACATCTACCAGGCGTGGCGTCACTCGATGCACGCGCACGCCATGACGAGTCCGATCATGATCGCGCAGACGAACCAGGTCGCCGCGCGCGTGCTCGCGAACGTACCGAGCCCCGATCCCAAGGAGGCGTGCGTCGCGTGCCACGGCCCGATCGGCACGGCGCTCACGGAAGGCAACACGCTGCCGTTGCCGGCGGGCCCGCTCTCCGATCGCGCGCTCCTCGACGACGGCATCGGCTGCGCCGTCTGCCATCAATGGCGCGGCACGACGCACACGGGCGGCGCCGCGCTCACGCGCTTTCAAGCCGAGCTCGAGGCCGGCCGCACCTATTACGGGCCGTTCGGCGACGCCGTCGGCAACGCCTTCCATCGGAGCGCGAAGAGCGACCTTTTCGCGACCCCCGAACGGCTCTGCCAAAACTGTCACTCCGTCGAGCTCGACAAGAACCACGACGGGCGCATCGACCGCGGCACCGACCTCGTGCTGCAAACGCTGTTCGAAGAGTGGGAGCTTTACGCCAAGGGCGGCGGCGCTTCGTGCGTCGATTGTCACATGCCGGTCGTCCGAGGCGCCAAGCGCGCCGCGCCCGGCGCGACCGTTCCCTTCGAGCAGGATCGGGACGCACCCGCCCGCTCGCTCCGCGACCACTCGTTCGTCGGCGTCGATTATCCGCTCGACGATCCGGCCGCGCGCGACGCGCTCGCGGGGCATCGGCAAGCGTTGCTCGCGAGCGCGGGCACCCTCGTGATCCCGCCGGCGAGCGTGGTGAAGACGGCGGACGCGATCGCGTTCGACGCGAAGCTCACGAACAGCGGCACCGGTCACGTGCTGCCGGGCGGCTTCGCGTTCGTGAGGCAGATGTGGTTCGAGGTCACGCTGACGGACGCGAACGGGCGTCTGCTCGGGAGCTCCGGCGTGCTCGCGAACCCGACCGACGATCTCTGCGACGCCAGCATCGTCGACGACGCGACGAGCCCGATGCGACCGCTGCTCGCCGGTTGCCGGGCGGTGGATCCGCAGCTCGTCAACTTCCAGCAAATGCTCGTCGACGAAGTGGTGGCCGCGCGCGACGAGCACGGCGTGATTCGCACGGGCTACCGCGGCGAGCGGCTGCTCGAGCGCGCGGCGGGCTCGCGTGAAACGGCGATTCAGACGCTCGACGCGGGGCCCGTGCCGCGGACCCGCCGTTCGACGGGCAAGCCGGTCGCGCCGCTTCCGCCCGGAGAGAGCACGAGCTTTCCCTATCGGTTCGAACTCACAAAAGGTGAGATTCCGAAGCGCGTGACCGTACGGCTGCTCTTTCGCGTCGCCTCCCCGTATTTTTTGCGCGCTCTCGGTCGCGATCAGCCGCCCGGAGAGACGCCGCGCCTCGACGCGCTCGTGGGCGCGCTCATCGTCACCGAGATGGCGAGAGCCACGGTGGAACTTTGAACGTTCCACGTGCAGCGCCTCGCGCGAGCCGGACGCCGATCAGTGACGCCGCCGCGGCGGGAAACTTCTTTACAATTTGACGGGTTCGACTGCAGAGGGCACGCTCTGGGTACTCTTGGATCGGAACGCCGTGACAGACTCCGTTGCTCGTTGGATCGGTCTCGCTGCGCTCGGGGCCATTGCGTGTTCGAACGGTCCGCACACCGCGCCACCGAACGCGGCGCCCACGGGCGGCAGCGGCGGCGGTGCCGGCATGGGCGCGGCCGCGATGAGCTCGGGCGGCGCGACGAGCTCGGCCGCGCTCTCGTGCACGACGACGGCGCCGGGCGTCGCTCCGCTGCGTCTGCTCACGCACGTCCAATACGACAACACGGTCGCCGATCTGCTCGGTGACACGACGCAACCGTCGCAGCAGTTCCCGGCCGAGAACGTGGTGCTCGGCTTCAGCAACAACGTCGCCGCCAATCAGGTGAACCCGACGCTCATCGCCGCTTATCAAAGCGCGGCCGAGGCGCTCGCGGCGACGGCGGTTTCGTCACGCCTCTCGACGCTCGCGCCGTGCCCCGACGGCAGCGCGAGCTCCGACTGCGGGCACGCGTTCGTCACGAACTTCGGCACGAAGGCGTTCCGCCGCGCGCTCACCGCGAACGAGGCGACGATCTTCGACAACCTCTTCGACGCGACGCTGCCGCAAGGCTACTCGCAAGCCATCGAGCTCACGCTGCGGGCGATGCTGCAGTCGCCGCAGTTCCTCTACCGCGTCGACGCGCTCCACGCCCCGACGCCGGAGACGGGCGCCGTCGCGCTCGGACCGAACGAGCTCGCCTCGCGCCTTTCGTACTTCCTGACGAACAGCACGCCGGACGACACGCTGCTCGCCGCGGCCGCGAACAACCAGCTCGTCACGTCCTCGGACGTCGAAACGCAAGCGCGCCGCCTGCTCGGCACCGCGCGCGCGCGCGCGATGGCGCAAGACTTCATGAGCCAGTGGCTCGGACTCTCCACGCTCGACGGCGCCGCCCGTCAAGCGTCCGACGAGAGCTTCGGCCCGTCCGAGCTCGTGCCCGATTGGAAATCGACGCTCGCCTCGTTCATCGACGACGCCGTGTGGAACGACGGGACGCTCGGCGGCCTGCTCACGTCGCCGAAGCTCTTTTTGACGCCCAAGCTCGCGACGCTCTACGGCCAGGCGATGCCGAGCGATCCGACGACGCCGGTGAGCCTGCCGTCCGAGCGGAGCGGCCTCCTGACGCAGCCCGCGATCATGGCGCTCCTCGCGCACCCCGATCAATCGGGGCCGGTGCAGCGCGGCGTGTTCGTGCTGCAGCAGGTGCTCTGCGTGCAGGTGGCGCCCCCGCCGCCGAACGTCGTCGCCGTGCCGCCCGCCGTCGACCCGAACGCGACGACGCGCGAGCGCTTCGCCGAGCACATCGCCGATCCGAGCTGCGCGAGCTGTCACGTCTCGCTCGACGGCATCGGCTTCGGCTTCGAGAACTACGACCAGCTCGGCCGCTACCGCGCGACGGAAAATGGGCTGCCGGTCGACGCCTCGGGCGAAGTCGTCGGTTCGGGCGATCCGTCGCTCGAGGGCCCGTTCAACGGCGCGCTCGACCTCGCGAGCAAGCTCGCGAACAACGAGACCGTACGGAGCTGCGTCGCGACCCAGTGGTACCGCTACGCCATGGGCCGGGTCGAGGACACGACCGACCAATGCAGCCTGAACGACGTGAGGTCGCGCTTCTCCGCGACGAACGGCAACTTCACCGAGCTCCTCGTCGCCATCACCCTGAGCGACGCGTTCCGCTACCGCCCCGCGATGGATAACCAATGAAACGGCGCATCGATCGCAGATTGTTCCTCCGTGCCGCGACCGGCGCGGCCGTGGCGCTGCCGCTCTTGCCCTCGCTCCGCGCACAGGGGCAGAGCAGCGCGCCCATTCGCCGCTTCGTCACGTTCTACACGCCGAACGGGCAAATCCACTCGGCGTGGTGGCCCACGGCCAGCACGAGCCAGACCGATTTCACGCTGAACGACATTCACCAGCCGCTCGCCGGGCACCTGAGCCGCCTCACCCTGCTGAAGAACGTCGATTTGCAAACCGCCGGCGGCGGCCCGGGCGGCCCGCACCAGCGCGGCATCGGCACGCTCTTCACCGGGCAATATTTGCAGGACGGCGACTTCGTGGACGGCTGCGGTTCGACGGCGGGTTGGGCCGACGGCGTCAGCGTCGATCAGGTCATCGCCGCGCAGATCGGGCAGAGCACGCCGTATCCGAGCCTCGAGCTCGGCGTGCGCGCGACCGACAACGACGTGCAGGGGCGCATCGCCTATTCGGGCCCGGGCGCGCCGCTCCCGCCCCTCGTGCAGCCGCTCGACGTCTATAACCGCGTCTTCAAGGATCTCGTGGTGCCGGACCAGTCGGGCAACATGCCGGCCGATCCGATGATCGCGCAGCGGAAGAGCGTGCTCGACGCCGTGAGCTCGCAGATTTCCGAGCTCGAAACGCGCGTGTCCTCCGACGACAAACAGAAGCTCGACGCGCACCTCACGCTCGTTCGCGACGTCGAGCGGCGCCTCGCGCAGTCGGCCGTCTCGTGCTCGAAGCCGCCGGTTCCGGCCACGATGGATCCGACGAGCGTGACGGACATGCCGAACATCGCGACGCTCGAGATCGACCTCTTGTCGATCGCGTTCGCGTGCGACCTCGTGCGGGTCGCAAGCTTCGCTGTCTCGACCGGCTTCAACCGCATCCAGTATCCCTGGCTCAACAGCATGGGTGAAGGCCACCCGCTGTCGCACGAGGATCCGAGCGATCCGGACGCGCACTCCCAGCTCGTCGCGCGCGCGCAGTGGCACGCCGGCCTCATCGCGCGCCTCTACGACAACCTGGCGAGCGTGAACGAGGGCGATTCGACGGTCGCCGACAACACGCTCCTCATGTGGTCCACCGAGGTGTCGGAAGGCAACGTGCACTCGCACACCAACATGCCGATCGTCCTCATGGGCGGCGGTTGGTACTTCCAGACCGGCCGCTACATCGACTGCGTCGAGAACGGCACGAACCCGTCGCACTCGAACCTGCTCGTCACGCTGATGAACGCGATGGGCGTCGAGCAGACGACGTTCGGCCGGCCCGAGTTCTGCACCGGACCGCTCAAGGCCCTCGCCTGAGTCTCCCGGCGCTCGCGCGGCGGCTCGTCCGTTCGGGCGGGGCGGGTGCGCTCGCCGGCGGCACCGATCTCGCGACGCTCACGCTGCTCGTGCGCGCGGCGGGCTTTTCGCCGCGAGGAGCGAGCGTCCCGGCGCTCGTGCTCGGCGCCGTCGTCATGTTCTTCGGCCAGAAGTACCTCGCGTTTCGCGCAGGAGGCAAACCGAGCGTGCGTGAGCTCGTGACGTTCACCCTGGTGCAAATCGGAGGTCTCGCCCTCACGGCGTGGCTCTTCGACGCCCTGCTCGCCGCCGTGCCCCTCGCGACGAGCCACTACGTCGTGAGTCGTCTCTGCGTCACGAATTTGGTCTGGCTCGCGTACAGTTTTCCCCTGTGGCACCTCGTGTTTCGCGGGCCCGGGGCCGAACGCGCGGGACCATGAGCCCCGGAAGGGACGATTTTCCACAGGCACGAAGCGTGCGCGGGGCATCGACAGAACGCTTTCGTATCCTTACGTTGTCCCGGAAATGGGTACGAGCGCATTCCCGGGCGAACCGACGCAGCCGCCGAAAGGCCAAGTTCCGAAAGGTCAGGTACCCCCGCCGCGCGCCAGTTGGTACGCGTGGGTGCTGCTCGGCGGGCTCCTCGTCGCTTCGTGGAGTCTCACGAACTACTTCGGCAACGGCGGTTCGGAGCCGACCGTCTCGTATTCCGCCTTCTACAAGGCGGTGGACGCGCAGACGGTCGAGCGCGTGACCATCAAGGGCCAGACCGTGACGGGCTCGTTCAAGCAGGCGACGCCCGTGAACGGCCACCCGTCACGCACGTTCCGCACCTACCTACCCATGCAGGAGGATCGCGACCTCTTGCCGCTCCTTCGGAACAAGGGCGTCGTGGTCGACGTACGGAGCGACGAGCAGCCGGCGATTTTCCAGGTCGCTCTCTCCTTCCTGCCGCTGCTCCTCATCAGCGGCGTGTGGATTTGGCTGTCACGACGCGCGTCGAACATGATGGGCGCCGGCGGTCCGCTCGCGATGATGCGCGGCCGCTCGCGCCGCTTCGAAAAAGAGAACGAGGTGCCGGTCCGCTTCGACGACGTGGCGGGCCTGCAGGCGGCCAAGCGCGATTTGCAAGAGATCGTTCAGTTCTTGAAGGAGCCGGAGCGGTTCCGAAAACTCGGCGGCAAGGTGCCGCGCGGCGTGCTCCTCGTCGGCCCGCCCGGCACGGGCAAGACGTTGCTCGCGCGCGCGGTCGCAGGTGAAGCGGGCGTCCCGTTCTTCTCGATCAACGGCTCGGAGTTCATCGAGCTCTTCGTCGGCGTCGGCGCGTCCCGCGTGCGCGAGCTGTTCGAGGAGACGAAGAAGGTCGCCCCCGCCATCGTGTTCATCGACGAGATCGACGCGGTGGGCCGCTCGCGGGGCGCCGGGCTCGGCGGCGGCCACGACGAGCGCGAACAGACGCTCAATCAGCTGCTTTCCGAGATGGACGGCTTCTCGCGCAACGATCTCACCATCGTGCTCGCCGCGACCAACCGGCCCGACGTGCTCGATCCGGCGCTGCTCCGACCCGGCCGTTTCGACCGGCGCGTGATCATCGATCGGCCCGAGCGCTCCGCGCGGCGCGCCATTCTGGAAGTGCACACGCGCGGCAAGCCGCTCGCACCCGACGCCGACCTCGACGAGCTCGCCGGCAACACGCCGGGCTTCTCCGGCGCCGACCTCGCCAATCTCGCGAACGAGGCCGCGCTCGCCGCCACCCGCCGCGGCGCCGAAGCCATCGCGATGTCCGACTTCATGACCGCGTACGACAAGATCGTGCTCGGCGATCCGCGTGAAACCATCCTCGACACGCTCGAGAAGCGGCGCATCGCCGTGCACGAGTCGGGACACGCGGTGGTCGCGCATTTCTCGCCGAACGCGGAGCCGCCGCAGCGCGTCAGCATCATTCCGCGCGGCATGGCGCTCGGCGTCACGCAGCAGAGCCCGGAGGGCGACCGGCACATCTACACCCAGCCGCAGCTCGCCGACACGTTGCGCGTCATGCTCGGCGGTCATTCCGCCGAACGCCTCGTCTTCGGGGACACCTCGTCCGGCGCGGAAAACGACCTCAAACGCGCGAGCGAGCTCGCCTTCAAGATGGTCGCGCACTGGGGCATGAGCGAGAAAATCGGGCCGGTTTACCACGAACATCGGAGCGAACATCCGTTCCTCGGGCAAGTGCTCGCGACCGAAGGCGCCACGAGCGACGCCACCGTGCATCTCATCGAGAGCGAGACGCGGGACGTGCTGAGCGAGGCGCGCGAGGCCGCGCTCAAGGTGCTGCGTGACCATCGCGACGCGCTCGATCGACTCGTGAAGGTGCTGCTCGAACGCGAGACGATCGAGAAAGAGGAGCTCGGACGCTTGCTCGGACCGGGCGCGATCCGCGTTCGTTACGAAGAAGCGCCCGCGCTCCACTGAGCGTCCCTCGGCTCGACGTCGATTTGTCGACGTGACGGCGCGCCGCCGGCCATAGGACGGCAGGTGACTTCGATGCGACGACGAGCGGCCTCTGCCGCGCTGGCCGGCTTTGGCTTTCTCGCCACCGCGCTCGGCGCGTGCATCAGCAAAACCGATCCCACGGCTCCCGACCCCCATTTGCCGGCGGCGCGCGCCTGCCCGGCCGCGGTCGGCATGATTTCCGACGGAGAATCGGCCAACAAGACCAACTTCATCCAGGGCCGCGGCGGCTACTGGTACACCTTCCTCGACACGAAGGACAACGGCGGCTCCGACATTTGGCCGCTGTCGGGCCAGCTCGGCGGCACCTTCGAGATGAGCGACGGCGGGGCCGCGGGCACCGCGCACTCGGCGCGCATGAAGGGCACCATCGGCGGCGGCGACATCGTCTACGCCGGGATGGGGCTCAACTTCGTGGACCCGAAGGGCACCTACGACGCGAGCCGGTTCGGCGGCATCGCGTTCTGGGCGAAGAAGAACGGCGGCTCGACGAACCACGTGCGGCTCAAGGTTCCCGACGCGCAAACCGACCCCGACGGCAAGCTCTGCAAGCAGTGCTTCAACGACCACGGCATGACGCTCGAGCTCTACGACCAGTGGACTCACTACGTCGTCCCGTTCAAGGCGATGCACCAGGAAGACTGGGGGCCGAAGGACGACGGCATCGATCCGTCGCGCATCTACGGCGTGCAGTTTCAGGTGAACGAGAAGAACGCGGTGTTCGACATCTCCGTCGATCAGATCGAGTTCACGGGCTGCGGCTGACGCGAGCGGCCGGACCGCCGAATTTCTCGGCCAAAGGTCGCGGCGCGCTCTAGTATCGCGCCGCCCGATGAGACGTGTCCGCTCGCTCCGCGTTCGCACGCTCGTCGGCGCGCTCGTGCTCGCGGGGCTCGCCTGGGTCGCCGCGTCACGGCGTGAATCGACCGCGCGCGCGAAGCCGCACCGGCACGAGGCGCGCGACCCGGCGCCGCACGCGCGCGCGCCGCGCAAGCCCATCCCGCCGGACTCACCGTGGGCGAGCCGCGAGGCGTGTGAGCGCGCACTCGCGGCCGGCGGCGCCCCCCGGGCGGCGGGGGTGGCGCGCATCGGCGCGTGGAACCTGCACTGGTTTCCCGACGGTCGCCCCGGCGACGGGCGACCCGAAGGCGCGGCGGATCTCGCCTGGCTCGCGTGCGGCATCGCGTGGCTCAAAGTCGACGTGCTCGCCGTCGAGGAGATCAAGCGCCCGCCGCGCGGCGACGAAGGGCTCGCCGAGCTCACGCGCCGGCTCGACGCGCTGACGGGCGGCTCCTGGCAGAGCTTGCTCGACGATTGCCCGCACGCCTCCTCGCAGCACGTCGGGCTCCTCTTCGACGCGAAGCGCGTCAAGCTCCGGAGCCACGCGGTCGTCGGTGCCCTGAACCCGCTCGGCGAGCCGTGCAAGAACGAGCTCAGGCCGGGACTCGCCGGCTACTTCGCGTTCCCGGGCGGGCTCGATCTCAGCGTCGTCGCCGCGCACCTGAAAAGCGGCGTGGACGAGCGGGCGTTCACCGATCGCGCGCGTTCGTTCGACGCCTTCGCCGAGGCCGCCGCCGCCGAACAGCGGCGCACGCGCGACCGTGACGTGCTCTTCATCGGCGACATGAACACGATGGGCTGCGAGGACTGCGACGTGCCCGTCGCCCCCGTCGCCGAGCTCGCGCGCATCGACGCGGCGTTCGCCTCGTCGCACGCGTCGCTCGCGCGTCTCGGCGCCGAGCCGGCGTGCTCGCATCGCTACGCGGGGCACAGCGTGCTCCTCGACTGGGCGGCGAAGAGCGACCTCGCCGAGCTCCCGAGCGGGAGTCACGTGACCGTTTCGGGCGCGTGCGGCGAGCTCGGCTGCGACGCGCTCGGGGAACACCTCGCGCCCGAACAGCACCTGAGCGACCACTGTCCGATCTGGGTCGATCTCGACGACGTGGACCGCGATTGAGAGCCGGGGCGCCGCCGGAGTAAGCTCGCGCGCATGCCCGGCTACTTCCTCGTCAAGAGCGAGCCCTTCAAATACCCCTTCTCGAAGCTCGTGAGCGACAAGCGCACGACGTGGGACGGCGTTCGCAACTTCGAGGCCAGAAATCACCTGCGCTCGATGAAAGTCGGCGATTTGCTCCTCTTCTATCACTCGAACGAGGGCAAGGAGATCGTCGGGGTCGCGAAGGTGACGCGCACCGCCTACCCCGACGCGACCGCCGAAGACGGCGATTGGTCCGTCGTCGACATCGCACCGGTGAAAGCGCTCGCCGCACCCGTCTCGCTCGCCGCCATTCGTGAGGACGCGAAGCTCGCGGAGATGCTGCTCTTGCGCCGGTCTCGCCTGTCGGTCGTCCCGGTGACGCCGGCCGAGTTCAAACGCGTGCTCGAGCTCGGCAAGACCAAGCTCTGAGCGCGCTCGGCGTTTTCAGGCGCCCTCGGCCTTCACTTCGCGCTGGTCTTTGATTTCGATCAAGGTCGAGAGCGCCTCGATCTCGCGCTTGGTCTGAATCTCGCGTTGCCGGAGCACCTTGAGATCGGACTCCACCTTGCGCACCTGGGCCTCGGTCTCGCGGAGGGCGTCACGCAGCTTGTCTCGTTCGCCTTTCAGAAGCTCGCTATCGATCGCCACAGCCTTCTTCCTTTCGATCGACCCCGCCCGTCGCGACGTGGGGTTCCAAAGCCGAGTGCCCGCCGGTGACTAGACCAAATTCGAAAAAAGACGGCAAGGCGAGAGACACGTAACGCGTGCACAAGGTGTGGACAAGAAAATCACGAAACAGCATGTTTTTGGCTTGAAGTGCGCTGAGGGGCAGCGTAACTTCAGGCTCGAAGCTCGCGGCACACCTGTCCGCGGGTGACACGTTTCGTAGCAGATCGCGGGGACGTCGCGGTGGCGGTCGGGTGCGGTGGTGCTGAGCCACGCGCAGGCGTCCGTCGTCGCCGTTCGCGCGCGGCCGGACCACATCGAGGGTTCGAGCCCCGCGCGGGCGCACAATGCGTCCGGTCGCCCCGACGGGGTCGACCGCGCTCGCTCGGCTCGTCCGAGCGCTTGCCCGCGATCGAATGCACTCCGGTCCCATCCGGCGCGTCGCTCGTTCGCGCGAGCGGTCTTGCCGGCGACCTCGACGCGCGTCGCGCCCGCCTCGGCTCCTCCAAGCCGTCGCGCCGCGGCGTCGCGTGACGCAGAGTGCACGCGTTCGAATTGCTCGGGCCTCCGCGCAGTCATGGGCGAGCTCGGGCGTTCGGCGCGGCCGGTGAACGCCGGGCTCGTCCCGACGTTCGCTGCTCGCGGCCTTCGCTGGCCAGCGAACCGAGCGTGAGCCCGGGTCGCGCGAGGGAACGGGTTACTCGCGGGCGTGCTCGGGGTTCACGTCGATAGGCAGAGACGTAGGCGGGCAGCGATGCTCGCCGAAGTGAAGGCACTCCGGTCAACCGTGGAGTGCCCGGGCCGTTCACGCGCGCTCGGGCAGGAAGCGGTTTCGGGGCTCGGGCAGCGCCGTCCGTCGCGAGACACGGCGCGGCTCGCGCTCCCCGGGGTGCCAGAAGCCGTGCGTTACGATTCGTCGCCGGAAGAGAACGCCCGCGACGGACCGCAGCGAGCGGCCGAAGCGAGTGACACGCCGTGAAAGCGCGTCACTCCCGCGCGACGATTTCGGCGCGTGGCGTCGAGGTGAGACTGCCCGGGTGCTCTTCTTTGACAAGCTGGGTTTGCACGTCCTCGATCGACGCACTTTGCGTCGGCGGTTCCGCAAGGAGGTCCGTCCGGCGCACTCCTCGTCCCGGGTCGCGCGTTCTCGCTGGAACGCGCGGTGAAGGCTTGGCGATAGGTGCGGCGCACCGCCCCCGCAGTCGAATCGACTCGGGCCCCGGAGCCCCTGCGCTCACCCGCAGCGCGATCGAAAGGACGAGGCGTTCCTCGGGTGCGTGCTCGCGGCGGCCGTGAAAACCGGCCCCCGCCCCGCACCCCGGGCTTTCGGGTCAACGCCCTCTCGAGGGCGAGCCGGCGATCGCGGGCGGAGTGCGAGCGCGCGGTGCCCGGAAGCCGGCCGGAGCGTCAGCGATTGGGACCAACGGGACGAGCCTCCTCAGCCGACGGCGCGGGAGGTTCGCGGCGCGCACGTCGCGCCGCAACGTGGCGTTCCAATCAAAGCGGGCGTGCGCTTGACCGCGCCGCCCACCGCACCGGACCGAGCAGGCGCGAACCTCGCGGGTCCGAGCGGCGGAACCCAACTAGAGCTGATGGTGCCTCGATCCCAGGATCGGGGAGTCGGTGAGAAAGACTCGGCATGGGGCGTGATGGCGCCCACCCACCGGCAAGCAGCTTCCGCGCGGGCGGCTCGGGAAACCGAAGCCGCCCGCGCGTCATTTGGGCTCAGTTTTCGCGGGCACGAGCTCACCGCGCGCGCCGACCACGTATGCGCGGCGCACGGTTTTTCGTGCGACGCCGCGCGACGGGCTCGTCAGATGAGCGAGGGCATTTTTGGGGCGCGGCGCGGGGCGTGTCTCGACCCGCACGAGCGAGCTCCCCCGCGCGAGCTCGAGCGTCACGCGCGTGCGCCAGACGACGCCGCTGCCGCGCTCGAGCCGCTCGACCGCGGCCGAAGGATGCGACGACGCGCGCACCCAGCCGTCGTGATGGCGCACGAGCCACGACACCGTGCCGGCGCCGCCTGGCAAAACGACCTCCTCTTCGACGACGGCGACGCGCTCGAGCGGTGCCGAGCTCGGCGGTTGCTGCGTCACTTCGCGTAGTCGCCGCTCGACGGCGGGGGCACGACCGCGTCGGGATCCTCGACGGGCGCCTGGTTCACCCGGGCGCTCGGCGTGTGCTTCTCCGCGGCGGCCGGGTGCTCGAAGCGCGGCGTGGTTTCAGCACGGCAGCCGGGTCCGAAACCGCTCGCGTCGAGGTCGTACTCGGTGCTGCCGCTGTGGGCGTCGCCCTTTTCGTCTTCGTGCGTCACCTCGAGCCTCACTTCGCGCCGGCCCGCGCGCGCCGGGGAGCAATACGCGACGAGGTAATACTTCGCGTGCGTCGCCGCGACGCGCGAGCCCGCTTCTTCGAACGCGATGGGCAGGGTGTCCGCGTCTTGCGCGTGGACCACGCCGCCGCGCGCGAAGCGGAGGTACGGCGTGTCGTCGCCGATGCCGACCGCGATCACGTCGTGCGTCGTCGCGTCGAGCGCGGCGTCGAGCTTCGACTCGTCGGTGCGCCCGGCGAGATCGGGCCCGCGCGCGAAGACGACGAGTGTGCCGAGATGGATCGGCTTTTTGTCGGACTCGGTGCGGTCGAGCTCGGCGAGCCCCGCGAGGATGGCGCCGTCGAGGTCGCGCGAGGCGTCGCGGCTCGTGAGCTTCGTCACGGCGGCCGCGCTCGGATTTTGGGCGCCGCGCGCGTAATCGCCCACCGTCTTGAGCCCGGGGCTGCCGTCGAACGCTCGCACGGCGACGGGCAGCGCGGGCGAGAGTTTGCGGACGAACGCTTCGATTGCCTCCGCGTAGTTCTGGCGCTGCGCGGCGCTCGGATTTTGGCTCACGTCCACGAGCAGGAGCACGCGTTCGCTCGTGACGGCGTCGCGCGGCAGGAGCGTGCGATCGATGAGGCGCGCCGAAAGCTCCTGCCCGTTTTCGTAAACCTTGAAGCTCTTCGCTTCGAGGTCCGTCACGGGCTCGCCGTGGTCGGTGACGCTCACGTAAAACGCGACGTTCGACGGTTTCTGCGTGCTCACGTCGAGCGTCTCGACGCGCACGCCGCCGAACACCGAGCACCCGACGAGATACGGCGCGAGCGCCGCGGCCACGGCGAGGATCGCGCCGCCGCGGGTCGTGCGCCCCGCGCGCGTCATTCCCATTCCGTCCGGCCGGCGCGCGCCGCGTCGAGCATGTCCGTCATCCGGTAGCTGAGCTCGCGCGGCAGCTCGGCTTCGGTGAAGGCGCGCACGTCGAGGATCTCGAGCGGATTCTCCGCCTTTCCGTGCTCGAACTCGACGAGCGCGTCGACCACGATCGTCACGGCGTGAAAGCGCGCGTCGCGCTCCGGGTCCGAGTAGACGCCGACGAGCCGCCCGAGCTCGAGCACCTTCGCGCCGGTCTCCTCCTCGATCTCGCGGGCGAGCGCGCTGCGGAACGTCTCGCCCCATTCGAGCGTGCCGCCGGGCAGCGCCCAGCCGCCCGTGTCGCCGCGCCGGACGAGCACGTAGCGGCCGTCCCGGGTGCGCGCGGCGGCGCAAATTCCCACCACCGGCCGGCGCAGGAGGTGCCGGGCGACTTCCTTCGTGATGCGAAACAGAGCGGCGGGGATCCTCACGCTGCCGAGCATGCCGCGTTCCCGGGCGGCTGTCGCGCGCGCCTCGAGGGGTCGAATATGGTATGCGGGCGAACCTCGGGCCGAAGCGTCACGCGGCGGCCGTCCGCTCGATGAAGCGCGTTTTTGCCCTCGTTTCGTGCCTCGGGCTCGCCGGCTGCGCCCGAGCGGATCCGCCCGGCGCCGATCTCGCGCCGGAGAGCGTGACCATCACCGCGGCGGCGAGCGTCGAGGAGCACCCGGTGACTCCGGCCCACGCCGCCACGCTCGGCTCGGTCGAGGACAATCTGCCGTTTTCACCGACGGGCGAGCGCGCGGCGAGCATCGCCTGGCGCACGTGGATCTACACGGACGTGGGCCGCGAGCGCACGCGCTACGGCTACCTCCGCGCCGGAGCCGTGGTCGACGTGCGCGGGCCGCCCATCAAGAACGACGGCTGCGACGGCGGTTGGTACCGCGTGAACCCGCGCGGCTTCATCTGCGTGGGTCTCGGCGCGACGCTCGATCTGGCAAACCCCGTCGTGGTCGCGTCCGCCAAGCGCGCGATTCGCGGCGATCGGCTGCCGTACTCGTACGCGCTCTCGGCCGATCCGGCGCCGTTCCTCTACTTCCGGCTGCCCTCGGCGCGCGAGATGCGCGAGTCGGAGCAAACGGACGTGGCGGGCCGCGGCGCCATCTTCAAAGAAAAGCTCAAAAACCTCGGGCTCGAAGCGCTGTTCGCGGGGGGCGAGCCGCCGCCGTTTCTCGAAGGCGGCGCGAAGCTGAAAAAGCCGCTCGGCGTGAAGCAGCCGCTGCGCTTCGCGTACCACGCCGGTCAGCCGAGCGTCGACAGCGGCTTCGCCATCTCGCAGACGTTCGATTGGGAAGGACGCCGCTTCGGGCTCACGACCGAGCTCGACCTCATCGCGCTCGATCGCACGAAGCCGGTGGTGCCGAGCGCGTTCCACGGTATCGCGCTCGCCGACGACGAGGGTCTGCCGGTCGGCTTCTCCATGCCGCGCTACGCGCAGCGCTACACGAAGCACGCCGACGGTCACCTGTACCCCTCGACGACGCTCACCTACCGTGAGGCGGTGCCGCTCACGGGCAAAAAACTCCCGGGCGCCGTGCTCGAAGCGCGCGACGGCTCGTTCGTCCCGGAGTCGGCGATGCGCGTGATCCCGGTGCGCACGTCGTTTCCGAGCTTCGCCACGGGCGATCGAAAATGGGTCGATGTCTCGATCAAGGCGCAGTCGCTCGTCGCCTACCTCGGCCAGCGCCCCGTGTACGTGACGCTCGTCAGCACCGGCCGCGACGGCTTGATGGACCCCGAAACCACGAACTCGACGGTGCGCGGGACGTTCATGATCTATCAAAAGGACGTGAGCTCGACGATGGACGGCGACGAGGATCGCTCCGACTCCTTCAACCTCCACGACGTGCCGTTCGTGCAGTATTTCCACAAAGGCTACGCGCTCCACGGCACCTATTGGCACGACGAGTTCGGCCACGTGCGGAGCCACGGCTGCGTGAACCTCGCGCCGGCGGATGCCGCCTGGCTTTTCGAGTGGACCGACCCCGAGGTTCCGCCGAGCTGGCACGGCGTCATCAATAAGGAGCGAGGTACGGTGGTGTACGTGCACCCCTGACCGCGCGAGGCCGTCGCGCGCGGGGACCGGGTCGCGACTTCCCCCTTGCGCTCGGCCCGACGGTCCTGGTCTGCTTCGACCTATGCCGGGACCGTTGGATCTCACGGATCTCTTGAAACGAGCGCTGCAGGTCGAGGCGCGGCAGGTGCGGCTCTCACCGGGGCGGCGGACGATCGTCTCGCTGCCGCAAGGCGACAGCGAGGTGCGCGGCGACGTCTGGAGCGCCGAAACCATCGAGCAGATCGTGGCGTCGGTGATCACGCCGGCCGCGCGCGGCATGCTCCGCACCGGGCTCGCCGAGTGGGATTTCCCGCTCGAAGGGCGCGGCTCGGTGCGCGCGCGCGTCGAGCTGAAAAGCGGCGCGCAGCACGTGACGTTCGGGCTCGAGCGCGCGCTGCCCGGCGGCGCCCTCGCCGAAGCGCGCGTGCCGGCGCCGGCTCCCGTGTCCGGGGGCATTCCGCTCGCCGAGGAGCCGCGCGCGCCGCTCGCGTCGCCGGCCGTGAGCGTTCCCTCGCCGCGCGCGAGCTTCGAAGAGCCGAGCGGACCGACGGCGGCGATCGATCGCTTGCTCTACGTGATGCTCGAGAAGAAGGCGTCGGATCTCCACGTCTCGACCACGTCGCCCCCGCTTTTGCGTCTCGACGGCGAGATGGTGCCGATCGCGGGCGAAGGCGAGCTCAACTCGGAGAGCATGCAGCGCATGCTGATGCCCATCGTGCCGGAGCGAAATCGCGAGGAATTCGAGCGCACGCACGACGCCGACTTCGCCTACGAGCTCCCGGGCCGCGCGCGCTTCCGCGTGAACATTTTCGTCGATCTGCGCGGCATGGGCGCCGTGTTTCGCGTGATTCCGACCAAAATCCTCACGGTCGACGACCTCGGCTTGCCGAAGGATCTGCTCACGCTCTGTCATTTGCCGAAAGGCCTCGTGCTCGTGACGGGGCCCACGGGTTCGGGCAAGAGCACGACGCTCGCGGCGCTCATCGACTACATCAATCGCAACCGGAGCGC
>DATJXW010000118.1:0-5790 GCA_035499895.1 Polyangiaceae bacterium
TGTGCTGCATGGGCACGCACTTGAAGTCGGGCGCGCTCACGGTGCGCAAGGCAGGCGGCGACGCCCTCGAATACCTCGTGATCAGCTTCGAGGAGATGATGTTCACGAGCTACTCGGTGAGCGGCGCGTCGGGCGACGAGATCATCGAGAACGTGGCCTTCACGTTCGTGCGCGTGGGCATGACGTACACCCCGCAGGTCGGCAGCGGTTCCGGCGACGCCAAGATCAGCGGCGGCTGGGATTTGCAGGCGAACAAGGAATACGAGCCGAAGTAACGGGTCCGGCGCGCGAACGGGCGTGGCCGCGCTCGCGGAGGGGCGCGAGCGGCTGCGTCCGTCCGCCGAATCAGGGAGCGGCAGGCGGCGCCGCAGCAGCCGCGGACGCTGCGAGATCCGGACGGCAGCGCTTGGCCATGTCCGGCGTGAACTGCTGGCGGCCCCAGTCGAAGGAAGCCGGCACGCAGAGGTCTGCGTCGTCGTGGGACTTGAGGAGCTCCGCGAGTTGATCGCGAGCTTGCCAGAGATTGTCCTTCGGCACCTCGACGACGAAGTGCGGGACGTTCGGGGTCGTCTCGGCGAGGATGTCGAGGTTCAGGCGGTGGAGCGTGCTCAGGCTGAGGGCCGCGGCGCGCGCGATGAGCCCCATGCGCGTGTTCGGCGGCACGTCGAGCTCGGCGGTGATTTCCGGCGCGCCGACCTGCCCGGTGAATTTTTGGCGCTGGAGGTTCGCGAGGATGAGCGCGACCGCTTCGATGTTCGGCACGTAGAACAAGGTCTCGTCCGGCAAGAGATCGGCGTCGGCGAGATCCCAGAAGCCCACGTCGGTGCCGTCGACGCGCGAGATGCGCGTCGCGAGCCCGAAAGGGCCCATGTTGTACGCGGCAAACACGAGGTCCCACGAGCCGAATTTCGCGAAGAGATCGCCGAGGTAGCGCACGGCCGCTTCCGTCGACTTCACGGGGCTGTGTCGCTCGTCGACGACGTTCGGAATGATGCGCAGGCCGTACGCGCGGGCGGCGTCGGGCATGAGTTGCCACAGGCCTTCGGCGCCGACCGGTGACTTCGCGAGCGGCGAGCAGCCGCTCTCCGTGATGACGACCGCGATGAGCGCTTCCGGCAAGCCGCGGTGCACGAGCTCCGTCTTGATGCCGTCTTGGTAGCGGCCGCAGCGGAAGAGCATCTGCTGGAACTGCTCGTGGCCGACGGAGTTCAACGTGTAGTACTCGAAGCGCGTCTGCACGCGCGGGTCGTCCTCGACGTGGAGCTCGGGCATGTCGTTGCCGGCGAGCCACTTCGAGCGGAGCGCTTCGGGCACCTCGGCGTGCCGGTGCGTGAGCTTACGGCGATCCTTGCTCGTGACGAACTGATTCAGGTCGCGGAGCGCGGCGCACTGCGGGCCGACGCAAGCGCCCGGCGTGATCGCCTGCGCGGCGACCGCGGCCTGGTCGTCGAGGAGCGCGCGCAGGGCCCCCGACTCCTTGCCGCGCCCGTGAACCTGCACGAGGAGCGAGCGAAAGCGTTCGTCTTCGGTGAGAAGGCGCGAGGTCGGGAGCGGGGCGGCGCTCGTGTCGGCCGCGGCGGCGGGCGTTCCCGGCCCGGCCGCGGCGGCGCTCGTGCTCGCGAGTCCGGAGGCGACCGGCTCCGCGGCGGTGCGCCGGCTCAGCGCGACCGCGCCTCCGACGATGCCGCCGATGACGAGCACGAGCAGCGCCCCGAGCGCGACCCAGCGCACCCAACCGTGGCCGTCGCCGCCGTCGTAACGGCCGGGCTTGCGCCGCTCGGCGTGCGCGAAATAGCTCGGTTGCGGGCGCGGCGGCGGCGACGACTGCTCCCGCCCGGGGAGCGGCAAATCACGCGGCAAGGGCGGGAGCTCGCCGAGCTCACCCAAGTGTTTCGGCAGCGCCGGCGTGCGCGACGCGCCGCTCAGGCCTTTGAGCTCGAGGGCGGAGGCGGGTCGTGCGGGCGCGGCGGCCGCGGCGGGAGCCGGCTGATTGCTGCTCTGGCGGGCGAAGGGTCGGCCGAGGTTCAAGAGCGACTTCACCGGATGGTGCGGCTGCGCGGGCGCGCCTCCCGCGGCGGGCGGCGGCGACGAGCGAACGACCGGGACCGGACTGAACGGAGCTTGAGGCGCCGGACTCGACGCGCCGATGACGGCCGGCGGCGCGACGGGCGGCGGCTGGGGCGGCGGCTCCGACGGACCGCGATGGACGATCTGCGACGCATCGAGCCGCGGCGGGAGCGCGGGCGACCCCAGCAGCGGCGGTGCCGGCGCGATGTCCGGGGAATGCGGCGCGGGCGGAACGACCGCCGACACGACGGGCGGCGGCGCGGGCGCGGCGGGCGGACGCGCGCCGAGCAGCGCTTCGCGCGTTCCGACGTGCGTGATGAAGCGCGGCGGGGCGAGCACCGACGGGGCCGGGCCGAGCATCGACTCGTCGAGCGCGGGCGCGGGCGCGGCGGCCGGTGCGGAGCGGGGTTTGGCACGCAGCGCCTCGCGGACCTGCCCCTCCATTTCTTTCACGATGTCGAGCGCGGTCCGGAGCGCGCCCATGTCGGCGCCCTGAACCGACCCCTGCGAGAGCCGGCCGAGGTGCACGCCGAGACCGCCGAACCCGAGCCGCGCCGAGCTTTGCTCGACGGCAACGGTGCGTTCGACGAGGCCGGCGAGCCAGAGGTCCCGCCGGAGCGCCGGGGCCTCGAGTGCGCGCTCCCAATCCAGCAGGCACGCCCCGAGCTCGGCCAGAAAGGCTGCGTGATCAGCGCTCGAAGCGCGGCGATCGCCTTCGGGCCCTAGGGACTGTCCCACAGACGCTCGGCTTAGCACATTCCACCCTTCGGAATTGGGCGCTTTACCGCGTGCTCCCGCGGAAGAAGCGCGCGCCGGATACGTAAGAAGCCGTAGGTATTGGTGCGACGACCGCGGTTTTTGATAGGGTACCTCCACTGATGGCAGGTCTCGACGCGGGCAAGCTGCTTGCGCCCATCGCAGGGGACTCCCCTTCGGGGCCCAATCTCGAAAGCGACGCCGATTTCTTGGCGCTCGAAACCGCTGCGACCACGAAGGCCGAGAAGCTCGTGGGCGGCGGTGGCGCCGACGAAGGCCCCGATTGGAACAACGTGTCGTCCCGGGCAGCGAGCCTGCTCGAGCGAACGAAGGACGTGCGCGTCCTCTGTCACTTCACGATCGCCGAGCTCCACCGCGGCGGCGCTCAGGGTTTTGCCCGCGGCCTCCACCTCACGCGGGAGCTACTCGAGGCGAACTGGGCGACGATTCACCCCGAGCTCGACCCCGACGACGACCCGAGTCTGCCGCTCGCCCGGGTGATGGCCCTCGCCGCGCTCACCGTGCCGCCGATGCTGGTGGCGCTCCGCCGCTCGCCCCTGCTCGTCTCGCGGGCGCTCGGCCCGCTCAGCCTGAACGACATCGCGCCGACCCAGGGCGCGCCCGACGCCACGCGCGTTCACGCGATCTTCCAAGAAACGCCTCTGCCCGAGCTCGAAGCGTGCGCCACGGCCTTGAAAGGCGGGCTCGACGACCTCCAGGGCATCGACAAGGTGTTTCAGACGCACGTCCCCGACCGCGGGCCCGATCAGAACGGCCTCGTTCAGTTCTTCAAGCAGGCGTACGAGGCCGTCCGCACGCGGTTCGAGGAGCGCCGCGCGGCGGAACAGCCGGCCGTGGCCGCCGAGGGGCAGGCCGAAGCGGCGGCTCCACGGACGCGGGGGTTGAGCGGTGATATCCTCTCGCGCGAGGACGTGGTGAGGGCGCTCGACAAAATTAGCGTCTACTTCGAAAAGAACGAGCCTTCGAGCCCCATCCCGCTTCTGGTCGAGCGCTGCAAGCGGCTCGTGACCATGACCTTTTTGGAAATCGTGAACGACCTCGCGCCCGACGGTCTGAAACAGGCGCACCTCGTGGTCGGCAAGAAAGACGGCAAGTGAGGAGTCCTAATCCATGAGCCAGAGCAGCCAAAAGAACATCGGCCGCAATCGCGCACCGCGCGTGCAGATCGAATACGACGTGGAGCTATACGGCGCCGAAAAGAAGGTGCAGCTGCCCTTCGTCATGGGCGTGATGTCGGACTTGTCCGGCAACGCGGGCAAGGAGCTCCCGCCCGTCGCCGACCGGAAGTTCCTCGAAGTCTCGGTCGACAACTTCGACGAGCGCATGAAGGGCGTCGAGCCCCGCGTGAAGATGCAGGTGCCCAATCGCCTGACCGGCGACGGGGAGATCGGCGTCGAGCTCAAGTTCGAGAAGCTCGAGGACTTTTCCCCGGGCGCGATCGCGAAGCAGGTGCCCGCGCTGGCGAAGCTCCTCGAAGCGCGCCAGCAGCTCGCGAACCTCATCACGTACATGGACGGCCGCACCGGCGCCGAGGAGCTGATCTCGAAGGTGCTCCACGACAAGAACCTGCTCGAGAGCTTGGCCTCGAGCGCGAAACCCGCCGAGAAGTCGGGCGAAGGGCAATAGTCTCATGAGCGACGCACAAGAGCAGAAGGGTTCGGGCGGCGCCGCCGGCGCGGTCGAGACGAGCGACTTTGCTTCCTTGTTGAACAAGGAGTTCAAGCCGCAGACCTCGCGCGCGAAAGAAGACATCGAAGCCGCGGTGATGACGCTCGCGCAACAGGCGCTCGCCTCCACCGCGACCGTCTCGAGCGACGTGGTCGCGTCGATTCAGGCCATCGTCGCCGAAATCGACCGCAAGCTGAGCGACCAGGTGAACGAGATCCTGCACAACCAGGACATGCAGTCGCTCGAGGGTTCGTGGCGAGGCCTCCACTACCTCGTCAACAACTCCGAGACGGACACGATGCTGAAGATCCGCGTCATGAACGTCTCGAAGAAGGATCTTCAGAAGACGCTCAAGCGCTTCAAGGGCGCCGCGTGGGATCAGAGTCCCGTCTTCAAGAAGCTCTACGAAGAGGAGTACGGGCAGCTCGGCGGCGAGCCGTACGCCTGCGTGGTCGCGGACTACTACTTCGATCAGACGGCCCCCGACGTGGAGACGCTCGGCGAGCTCGCGAAGATCGGCGCGGCGTGCCACTCGCCCGTGCTCTCGGCGGCGGCTCCGTCGCTCTTCGGCATGGAGAGCTGGCAGGAGCTCGGCAATCCGCGTGATCTGCAGAAGATCTTCTCGGTGCCGGATTACGCGGCCTGGCGCTCGCTCCGCGACGCGGAGGATTCGCGCTACCTCGGCATCACGCTGCCGCGCTTTCTCGCGCGGCGTCCCTACGGCGCCAAATCGGACCCGGTCGAAGAGTTCGCCTTCGAGGAGCAGACGAACGGCCCCGACGCGAGCAAGTACACGTGGGCGAACTCCGCTTACGCGATGGCGGTGAACATCAACCGCTCGTACAAGCTCTACGGCTGGTGCTCGCGCATCCGCGGCGTGGAGGCGGGCGGCGCCGTCGAGGGCCTCCCGACGCACACCTTCCCGACCGACGACGGCGGCGTCGACATGACGTGCCCGACCGAGATCGGCATCAGCGATCGGCGCGAAGCGGAGCTCGCGAAGAGCGGCTTCATGCCCCTCATCCACAAAAAGAACACGGATCTCGCCGCCTTCATCGGCGCGCAGTCGCTGCACAAGCCCGGCCAGTACGACGACCCCGACGCGACCGCGAACGACGCGCTCGCGGCGCGCCTGCCGTACTTGTTCGCGACCTGCCGCTTCGCGCACTACCTGAAGTGCATCGTGCGCGACAAGGTCGGTTCCTTCAAAACCTCGGAAGAGATGCAGAAGTGGCTCCAGCGCTGGATCACGCAGTACGTGGACGGCGATCCGGCGCA
>DATJXW010000119.1:0-4899 GCA_035499895.1 Polyangiaceae bacterium
CGTCGAAGTAGAGGGCCTCTCCGACCTGCGGATCTTCACCGGAGGGAACCGCGGTGCCGTTGCCGAAGAAACGCACGCCGCCCGCGAGTTTGCGATCGACGGCGAGGTGGGACTTGAGCCACGCGCCGGTGCGCCGATCGCGCACGGCGACGCAGCGGGCGCCGCGGAAGTGGTACTCGGTGTTGCGCGTCACGTACATGCGGTGCTCGCGCCGTTCAGGCCCACGGTAACGGTGGTTGGACAAAGGGCTCATCCTCCGGGTCTTTTGGGTGTGATCACCATCAGAGGGCGGATCCTCCGGCTGGGCCAATTTCCTTCTCCACCCCTCCGCGCCCGGGAGACGTCCGAAGCCGGAGCGTGCGGTCCCCCCAGGAACTCGCGCCGCGTTCTTGCACGCGTGAAGGTCGCTCGGAATACGATTTCGTCATGGCGCCCGGTCGTTCCGGAGCAAAGCCCAAGAGCCCCGGGCTCAGAAAAGCGCGCGGCGCGCCGCTCGTCGAACGGCGCACGCTCGAGCTCTACCGGAGCAGCGACTACCGCTGGCGGGAGCTCTTCGAGTGCGCCGACGTGATGAGCGAGGGTGCGACGCGCGAGGAGCCCGACGGCGCGACGTACTACGGCTCGACCAGCGTGCTCTTGCCGTTCGCCTCGCGCGGCGGCGGCGTGCCCGACGAGCTCGCTGCGAGCGTCGCCGAGCTCATCGCGAGCGACCCCCACGCGCGCTTGCGCGCCGTGCGCATCGCCTGCCTGGAAGCGCAAGTGCGTTCGAACGGGCGAATCGGGCGCGTGCGAGCCGAGCTCTGCGTGCGCGCGGATGCGCAAGGCGTGCGCGTCGACGTCGACGTCGAGGCACGCGTGTTCGCCGACGTCCAACCGCGACCACCGCGTCGCACCGAGCCGCTCGAGCCGAAGCGCGGAGCGCGTGGCGCGTGAGCCGCGAGCGAGCGGGTGCGGTACGTCAAGAGCGAAGTTGGTTCACGCGGACGATGCGTTCGGAGAAACACGAGACACACGCGGTGCGACGAGCGCGGACAGTTGCACCACCGGCTCACGGTTCGGTGAAGCTTCTCTTGACAGGAGCGCGTCGTGAGCAGAGTGATCCGAGACGTCTCGGATCGGTAGGGCCATGAGTCGCAGGAAGCAGCGCGACGAGAAGATCATCCACGTCGTGTTCGGCCCTGGCGGCGGACGCATGCAGCACCGCGACGAGCGCGCGGCGCGCGGCAGCTCGCCACCGGCCGACGGCAGTCGCGAACCGCTCACCGATCTGTTCTCGCTGAGCGAGATCGCGCGCTTGCTCGACATCACGCCCGCGCGCTTGCGCACGCTCGATCGCGCGGGCGTCGTGTCGCCGACGGCGCGACGGCGCGGACGGAGGGCGTACACGTTCTCGGACTTGATCGCGCTCCGGACGGCGCAATCGCTCTTGCAGCAGCGCGTGCGGCTGCGTGACGTGACGCGCGCGGTGACGGCGCTCCGCCGCTCGCTGCCGAAGGTGACGCGCCCGCTCCAGGAGCTCCGCATCGTTTCGGACGGCGAGCGGGTGGTCGTGCGCAGTCAGGACGGCGCGTTCGAGCCGCTGACCGGGCAAATGCTCCTGGATTTCGAGGTCAAAACCCTGCGGGACGACGTGGTGCGCGTGCTCCGCCCGTCGGCCGGCCGCGAACGCGCGCGCACGGCCTACGAGCTCTATCTCCGCGCGAGCCAGCTCGACGAAGACCCGCTCACGATGGACGAAGCGGAGCGGCTCTATCGCGAAGCCATCACGCTCGACCCGTGGCTCGCCATCGCGTACACGAACCTCGGAAACATCCGCTTCCGGCGGCAGGACAGCACGCACGCCGAGGATCTCTACAAGAAGGCGCTCGAGATCGACGCGCGCCAGCCCGAGGCCCAGTATAACCTCGGCTACGTCATGCTCGAGCGCGGCGAGCCGGACGGAAGCATCCCGCTCTTCCTCGGCGCCATCGAGAGCGACCCGAAGTTTTCGGACGCGTACTTCAACCTTGCCATGGCCTACGAGCAGGTCGGCGAGTCGCAGAAGGCGCGCCCGTACTGGAAGAGCTACATCATGCTCGAGCCGTCCGGGACGTGGACCGAGATCGCGAAGCGACACCTGTAGTCGCTCGCGCGCGGCGCTCGAGCACGCCCGACTTCAGGTCGAGACCAAACGCCGGTGGGTGAGCGACGGCAGGGACCGCCGCACGCCGTCGATGCGCTCTGAATCGAGCGCGCCGAGCGCGAAACCGAGGCCGTCCGAGGCTTCGGCGACGACGGTGCCCCACGGGTCCGCGACGAGCGCGTGGCCGTAGGTGGTGCGGCCGCGCGGGTGCTTGCCCCATTGAGCGGCCGCCGCGACGTAGCATTGGGCTTCGATCGCTCGCGCGCGCAAGAGCACGTGCCAGTGATCCTTGCCCGTGTGGAGCGTGAACGCCGCGGGCATGAGCAGGACTTCGGCGCCGCGCGCGACGAGCTCGCGGTAGAGCTCCGGGAAACGCAGGTCGTAACAGATCGAGAGGCCGACGCGAAAGCCGTCCATCTCGACGACGACGGGACTCTTGCCGGGCGTCGTGCTCGCCGACTCGGCGAGCTTGGTGCCGTCCGCGAGGTCGACGTCGAAGAGGTGGATCTTCCGGTAGCTCGCGACGAAATCACCGCCCGGTCCGTAGCAAACGAGCGTGTTGAAGGGGCGACTCGCGTCCTCACTGCGCTCCGGCATGCCGCCCGCGACGAGATGGACCCGCTCGCGCCGCGCCCACGCCGAAAGCGCGCCTTGAATCGGCGCGGCCGTGTCGCCCGCGCGCTCGGCCAGGGCGCCGCGCCCCGCGTCGTCGCCGAAGTACGCGAAGTTCTCCGGCAACACGACGATGCGCGCGCCGCGCGCAACGGCTTCGCTCACGAGGCGCTCGCACGCGGCGAGATTCGGCCCGACTTCGGCTTGACTCGAGAGCTGCAGCGCCGCGACGAGCGTGCGGCGCGCGCTCTCCGTTCGCGGGTCGGACCCTTTCTCGCCGGGCAACGCCGAACCCTAGCATGGCGGCCGCTCCGGGCGCTAAAGTCCGTGGCTCCTCGCCATGGACCTCTCGTGACCGACAAGCGCACGGACGAAATGCAAACGTTCGACGCCGGGCGGCGCGATCGGCCGCGCGGGCGAGCGGGGCTCGTGCTCCTCTATGCGGGCGAATACGGGGCGCTGCCCGCGGCGTGGCCGCTCGCTCGCGAGGTGACCGTGATCGGGCGCGACGCGACGGCCGACGTCGTCTTGCCCGTCACCGCGGTGTCGCGGCGGCACGTCGAGCTCAAACGCGAAGGTGACGACTACGTCGCGCGCGATCTCGGGAGCCGCAACGGCACGCTCGTGAACGGCCACCCGGTGAGCGAGGCCGTGCTCGAACCGCTCGACGAAATCCGCATCGGCGACGCGGTCGTGAAGCTCGTCGAAGAGGGCGCGGACGACTACGCGCGTTACCGCATCGACGGGACGATGCTCGGCGGCGGCCGGCACGCGCCGGCGTCGAACGCCCTGGTCGGCGGCATGCAGATGGATCGCATCCTGAGCGAGCTTTACCGCGTCGCGCGCGCGCCGCTCAACGTGCTCTTGCTCGGCGCGAGCGGCACCGGCAAGGAGGTCGTCGCCTCCGAGCTGCATCGCCTGAGCGGGCGCGGCGGGCGCTTCGCCGCCGTCAATTGCGCGGCCATCCCGGGCAATCTGCTCGAGAGCGAGCTCTTCGGCTTCAAGCGCGGCGCTTTCTCGGGCGCCGATCGCGACAAGCCGGGACTCATTCGCGCCGCCGACGGCGGGACGCTCCTGCTCGACGAGATCGGCGACATGCCGCTCGAGGCGCAGGCGAAGCTTTTGCGCGTGCTCCAGGCCCGCGAGGTGCTGCCGCTCGGCGCGACCGTGCCCGAGCCCGTCGACGTGCGCGTCGTCGGCGCGACGCACCGGGACCTCGGCAAACTCCAGGCCGAAGGCAAATTCCGCGAGGATCTCTTCGCGCGGCTGAACGAGTACAAGCTCGTCTTGCCGCCGCTCTACGAGCGGAAGGAAGACGTATTCCTGCTCATGACGAGCTTTCTTTCGAGGCTCGGCCGCGCGGATCTGAGGCCTTCGTTTCCTTTCATGACGGCCCTCCTCCACTACGATTGGCCGTACAACGTGCGCGAGCTCGAAGCGTGCATCAAACGTTCGGTCGCCCTCGCCGACGGCCCCGTGCTCTTGCCCGAGCACTTGCCCGAGGCAGTGACGGAAGCCATGGAGGGCTACGGCCAGCCGGCGCCGTTGCCCGGCCAGGCGAGCCGCACGCCGCCGGCCACGCAAGGCGCCCCGAGCGAAGAGGAGCTCCGGCAGCTGCTCCACGCGCACGCGGGCAACGTGGCGGCGGTGGGCCGGGTGCTCGGCAAGGCGCGCATGCAGGTTCACCGCTGGATGAAGCGCTACGCGATCGAGGTCGAGGACTATCGGGGTTGACCTTCGCACGCATCTCGACGCGAGCTCGTGAGTCTTGACGGCCGTCCTAGAACCCCGTAGCGAAAGCGGCCCAAGTGGCAGCCAGGCGTAAAGGAAGCGAGAACGGCGGCGGCGGGTCGCGGCAGAAGCCGCCCGGGGGCGGCCCCGAAGCGGACCAGATGGGTCTCTTCGCCGAAGAGACGGTGCCTCTCCACGAGATCGCGCAGACGCGTTACCTGAACTACGCGCTCAGCGTGATCACGAGCCGCGCGCTGCCCGACGTGCGGGACGGCTTGAAGCCCGTGCAGCGCCGCATCCTCTACACGATGTGGCAGCAGGGCGTCGGCCCGGACGCGAAGCACCGAAAGTGCGCGAAAATCGTCGGCGACGTGATGGGCAACTACCACCCGCACGGCGACTCGGCGATTTACGACGCGCTCGTGCGGATGGCG
>DATJXW010000120.1:0-16501 GCA_035499895.1 Polyangiaceae bacterium
GGACGACGCCGGCCACGAGGTCGTCCACGTACATGTCGGGGAACGTCGAGCCGCCGTTCTGGTTCAAAAACAGCGTCACTTCCGTGCAGTTCGCTGGCACCGTGAACGTGCCGGAGAGCTCGACCCACGTCCCCGACGCCGCGTTCACCTGCCCGAGGAACGGGTAGTTGTCCGCGCCGTTGCAGTGCGTCTTCACCGAGAGGACGAACGGGAAGCCGTCGGTGCCCGAGTTCTGCAGCGCCCAGAGCGACGCCGTGTACGTGCCCGCGCCCGTCGGGAACGAGAACGCCGGGCCGTTGTAGCTCGCCGTGCGCCCGTTGTTCAGACCCGAGAAGCTGCCGGAGTGCGCGAACGCCGAGCTCTGCGTGAGCCCGCCGCCGAACGTGAACCAGCCGCTCGTCCCGCTTTCGAAGCCGGGGTTGCCGGAGAAGTTCGTGACGCTCGACGGATTGATCACGAGATCGTCCACGTAGATGTCGGGGTTCGTCGAGCCGTCGAGCTGCTGCACGTAGATTTGCGCCGAGGTGCAGCCCGTCGGGATCGTGAACGAGCCCGAGAGCTCCGACCAAGTGCCCGAGGCGTTGCTCGCCGAGCCGAGGAACGGGAACGAATCACTGCCGTTGCACGTGATCTTGGCCGAGAGCGCCAGCGTGATCGCGCTGCCCGAGTTTTGTAGGGCGAAGACGCTCACGTCGTAGCTCGCGGGACCGGAGGGGATGACGTACGAGGGACCCATGTAGCTCGCCGTGCGGGTCGTATCCACGCCGGCGAAGCTCCCGCCGTGCACGAACGTCTGCGTCTGCGACACGTTGCCGCCGAAGGGGGACCAGCCGTTCGCGCCGAGCTCCCAGTCGCCGTTGCCGGCGATGTTCGTACGCTGGGGCGGCGGAGGCGGCGGCTCGACCGGAATCGACAGGCGTTGTTGTACGGAAACGTCGTCGACGATTTCGTCGATACCCGAGTCCGGGCCCTCGAAGTACATGACGAGGCTCGAGAGGTCGTTGCACGGCGGCACGAGGTAGCTGCCGCTCAGGTGGACGAACCCGGTGTTCGTCGCCGTGCCGCTCGCAACCTGGGTGAACGTCTGCGTGCCGTCGCACGTCGCCGTGACCGTCAAGGACACGGGCGCGCTCGCGGCGCTGACGCGAACCCAACCGCTCATCAAGTACGTCGCGCCGTCGGTCGTGACGGGCGGGAGCAGGTTGTACCCGGGGCCCATGTACGTTGCCGTGCGGCCCGTCGCGAGAAGCGCGCCGTTGCCCGTGTGCGCGGTGTTCGTCTGCGAGAGCGTCGGGCTGCCGAAGGGGAACCAACCGGAGATGTCGGTCTCGAACGTGCCGTTCGTGACGACGTTCGGGCCGAGCGGCTCGCCGATCTGCCGCAGCGCGGCGTCGTCGACCAAGATGTCCACGCCCGCGGGCGGCCCCGACACGACGAGCGTCACGTTCGTGAGGTTGCAGAGCGGCAGCGTGAGCGTGCCGTCGAGCGACGCGTAGTCTTTCTTGTGCGCCGTGCCGGTGGCGATCGGGATGAGCGTCGGCGCCGAGCTGTCGCAGGTGACCTGTGCGGCGAGCGCCACCGGCTGTCCGGCGTCGCCCTTGTCGTGCTTGTCGTGCTTGATCGCGACGAACGCCGACGTGTCGTAGACGAAGCCGGGGCGCACCACCGAAGTCACGTCGATGCCGGCGCCCTGCGACGGATCGGTGCGGCCCTCGGCGAGGAGCGCGTTGTCGCCCGTGTTGGCGGGCTTCGCCACGCTCACGGACGGGATCCCGAAGCCGGACCAGCCGTCCGTGCCGGCCTCGAAGCTCCCGTTCGCGATCAGGTTCGGCGGCGTGCCGTCCGGATCGGCGGGGACGCCCTCGAAGCCGTCGACCATGCCGTAATACGCCGGTTTTCGCTGGTAATTCTCGTCGAACTCGAGCGGGTCGTCCGCGCCGAACGTCGTGTCGATCCAGGAGTACTTGTCCGTGTAGCCCCAGGTCGTCACGGCCTCGCACTTCGGCGTCGCCGCGCACGCCGCGACCACGCGGTGATAAATCTGTTTCTCGAGCGCGAGCTGGTTCGCGCGCGTGTCGATGACGTTGCGCACCTGCACGTCGAGCTCGCTGATGTTCACGCGCAGGCCGAGCGCCGTGAAGCGCGCGAAGTTGTCGATGATCGCCTGCTCCGACGGGGGGAAACGCGCGTCGAGGTGCATCTGGAAGCCGACGCCGTCGATCGGCACGTTGGCCTGCACGAGCCCCTGGACGAGGTTATAGACGGCGTCCGACTTCGCGTTCTGCACCTCGGTGCCGTAGTCGTTGTAGAAGAGCTTCGCCTTCGGATCGGCCTTGTGCGCGCGCTTGAAGGCGGCGGCGATGAAGCTCGAGCCGAACGCGCGCGAGAACACCGAGTCACGCAGGTTCGCGCTGTCGTCGATCGCTTCGTTCACGACGTCCCAGGCGCGAAGCTGACCCTTGTAGTGCCCGACGACCGTGTCGATGTTCGCGTTGATGGCTTTCTGGAGATCGGCCGGGGAAAGCGAGTCGTTCACCCACGGCGGCAGCTGCTGGTACCAGACGAGCGTGTGGCCCTTGATCGCCTGGTGCGCGGCTTGCGCGGCGCTCACGACCTGATCGGCCGCCGTGAAATCCCAGTGCGTCGCGTCGACCGGCTGGAGCGTGCCCCACTTCATCGCGTTTTCGGGCGTGACGTACGTGAACTCGTTGGCGAGCGTCGTGACGTAGGTCGGATCGGTCGAGAGGGCGGTGTTGTTCGACGCCGCGCCGACGAGCCGGCCGCTCTCGCAGGCGGAGCGGCCGAGCGCGAACGCCGGGTCCTTGTGGGCCTGGCACGGTGTCGGCGGCTTGCCGTCCCCGTCGCCGTCACATTGCGTGACGGCCTGCGAGGTGGTGCTCGTGGGTACCCCGTTGCCCACATCCGTTCCCGTGCAACCCACGACCAAAACCCCCAAGACCGCCCGCCAGCCGATGAATTGTCGCATGCCGGCTAACCTAACCGAAAATCGAGCCGTAGAGTCGTTACTAAATAAGAACGATCGCATTTCGGTAGTCGTCCGTGAGCTTCACGCACACTCGCTCGGGACTCGACGCACATGCGACACCACGGTGGGCGCGGGCGCGAAAACGGCGCCGCTTTCAGCGAAATCGCGGGTTCTTCTCCGCGCGTTCGCGCTCGACCAAACTTCGTGCAAGTCGCTCGCGCGCGCGTCGACTGCGGGCGTGAACACTGCACGCTCGAGCGATTGTTGCGGACCGAGCAACGGAGTCGTGTCTTCGTCGCAACATCACGTCTCGCGTCGCGTCGAGTAAGCGCAAGCGCCTCCGGCCAGGCAGGTCCGGCTCGTGCCGGGTCGATTTTTGGGGGGTGACGGCCGACCTGCCACGACCTTTGAACACTTCGTGCGCGAGCGGGCACCGACCCGAGAAGTCCAGCCACTTCGGCCGGACGCCCGAGGTGAGAGCCATGCGTCACGATTTCTCGAGATTCCTTCTGATTGCGGCGGGTTCACTGCTTTTTGCCGGCTGCTACGACGCCGAGCGCCACACCGAGACGGCCGTCATCGACCAAGCGCTCGACACCGTGCGCGTGGACGTGGGTTCCGGGGACGTGACCGTGGACGGCGCCGACGTCGCCGACGTGAGCGTCACCGCGCGCGTCGAGGGGCCGCTGAACCATCTCGGCCACAGCGTCGACGGCGGCGT
Source organism: Polyangiaceae bacterium (assembly GCA_035499895.1). Lineage (GTDB taxonomy): Bacteria > Myxococcota_A > Polyangia > Polyangiales > Polyangiaceae > PMG-095. Next base: position 3,708 of record DATJXW010000120.1, read on the forward strand.
GCTCACGCTCTTCGACGATTGCCACGAACACCACTGCTCGGTCGACGTCCACGCCGTCGTCCCCGCGGGCGTCGCCGTCGAAGTCGACACGGGCTCGGGGGACATTGCCGTGAACCGGCTGCTCGGCACGCTCGATCTGCACACCGGCTCGGGCGACGTCGACGGCTCCGAGCTCGCGGCGATCGATCTCAGCGCGCGGACCGGCTCCGGCGACATCTCGCTCCAGGTCGACGACCCGGCCGAGAACGTCACGCTCCAAACCGGATCGGGCAACGTCGCGCTCGGCGTTCCCGCCGGGAGCTACCGGCTCAGGGTGTCCACCGGCTCGGGTGATCAGCGCACGAACCGCGTCGAGAGCGACGACGCCGCGCCGGGCGCCATCACCGTCCACACCGGCTCCGGCGACGTGACCATCGACGGGTATTGAGCCGCGGGCCGCGCGCGAAGCGCGGTCGCGATGTGCCCCGCGCTCGTGCCGCTTTGCCGCGCACTTCGGGCGCAAGCCCGCGCTTCGGGCCACGAGGCGCGTTTTAGCGGCCTTCGCGCTGGCACGTGGGTTGCTCTCTCACGAGCCTGAGGCTCAGCGCGAGCCTCGGAGTCATTGAACATGAGCAAGCAAAATCAAAGCAAACGCAGCGAGGGCGCGGCCGAAGAGCTCGGCGGCAAGATCAAGGAAGGCGTCGGCAAGCTCGTCGGCAACGAGCGCATGCAAGCCGAAGGCAAGGCGCACAAGCTGAGCGGCCAAGCGAAGAAAGAGTCCGCGAAGGCCGCGGAGCGCGCGACCGGCAAGACCGAAGAAACGGTCGGCGCGGTGAAGAATCGGGTCGGCGCGGTGCTCGGCAACGAGCGCATGCAGGCCGAGGGGCGCGTGAAGGAGCTCAAGGGCCAGGCGCGCCAGAAGGCGAATCAGTGAGCGCGTGACTCCGTCGAGCCACGCCCACCACACGGCGCAAGAGGCGATTTTAGCCTACGCCGGCGACCGAGCGGACGAGCTGCCGATCGAAAGCTACGCGGTGATGATCGCCGCGTTCACGGCCGCTCTCGTGCTCGTCGCCGGCGCGGCGCGCGCGAGCGGTCGCTTGCCGAAACGGCTGCCGGCGCGCGACATCCTGCTGCTCGGCGTCGCCACGCACGAGCTCTCACGCACGCTCACGCGGGCCCGCGTCACGATCCCGCTGCGCGTGCCGTTCACGCGCTACGAGGGCAGCGACGGCGCGGGCCAGGTGCGCGAAGAGCCGCGCGGACACGGGCTCCGGCGTGCGGTCGGTAGTCTGCTCACGTGTCAATTCTGCACGGGGCCGTGGGTCGCGCTCGGGCTCGGAGCCGCGCTGCTTTCCTTCCCGCGCGGCACCCGGTTCGCGAGCAGCATCTTCGCCATGGCGGCGATTTCCGACTTCTTGCACCAGGGCTACGCGGCGGCGCGCCGAGCGTCACCTTAACGCAGCTCGCCGGCGCCGCGCCTCCGCGTTCAAGCGACGTACGCGGCGCCGGTCGGTCGCGTCGGCGGCAAGAGCTCGCCGTCGCTGTCGAGACAATGCGCGAGCTCGTGCACGAGGTTCCGCACGTCCTCGAGCGTGTGGTTCACGTTGAGCAATCAGACGAATGCCGGCGTGACCGCGCGGCACGGCGGGGAACGCCGAGGCGTTGACGAAGTAGCCCGCGTCGAGCAGCGAGCGGGCCATGGCGGCGGCGCGCTCGTTCGAGCCGACCTCGACGAAGCGGATCGGCGCCCGGGTGCGCGCGCTGAATTCGACGCCGAGCGCCGCGGCGAGCCCGTCGAAGAGCTCCATGCGCGCCCGCAGACGCCCTTGCAGCACCGTGAGCTCGGGCGACAGATGGATGCGCGCCGAGGCGATGCCGGCTCCGAGCTGCGCCGGTTGGAGCGGGCCCGAGAAGATCATGGGACCGCCGCAGGCGAAGATGCGCCGGCCGAGCTCCGCGTCCGGGACGACCAGCGCGGCGCCGCCGGCGCCGAACGACTTCGAGAAACCGAGCGCGACGATCATCCGTTCGTGGAGGCGCCGCTCGCCGAGCACGACGCCCGCGCCGTGGCGCCCGGCCCAGCCGACGCCGTGCGCGTCGTCGATGTACGCGAAGAGCGCCGGCTGGCGCTCGAGCAACGCGTAGAGCTCGTCGAGCGCCGCCACGTCGCCGTGCATGCTGTAAACGCCGTCGCAGAGGTAGAAGACGCGCCGGTGCGTCGCTGCGAGCCGCTTGGCGCGGCGCTCGAGCACGTCGAGGCGGTCGTGAGGGATCGGCTCGCAGTGCACCCCGCGCGCGGCGAGCGCAGGCAGTACGGCCTGCAGGCTCGTGTGCGCGAAAAAGTCGAAGCAGACGGCGTCGCCGTCGTCGACCAGGACGGGGAGCGCGGCCTGATGCGCGAGCGAGGTGCTCGGCGCGACGACGACCGGGAAGCCGCCGACCACGCGCACGAGCAACTCTTCGAGCTCGGCGAAGAGCGGCACCGACACGTAGGCGCGCGACGACGAGAAGACGACGCCGAAACGTTCGATCGCCTCGCACGCGCCGCGTTTCAGACGCTCGTCCATCTCGAGCCCGAGGTACGAGCAGCTCCCGAAGTGAACGACCCGGCCCGTCGTGAGCTCGAGGTGGCGCCCGTCGAGGCGCCGATCGCACGCCCGGAGGTGCGCGACGCCCGCGCCCGAGAGGAGCTCGGCCGTCGCGGCCACCTCGGCGATTCGCTGATTGCTTGCCGCTTTCACCGCTCGCTCCCTCGCTCGCGCTGCGCCCGCCGCCGCGTCATGCCTCGTACACTTTCACACACCGGCGCCCCCGTGAACCGAGCCTCTTCGCACTTCAGCGGTGACGTTCGAGCACGAATTCTGGCGCGGCGAGCGGCGATACGTGCGCGGCGCCGGCGAGCCCTGATACTCTCGCCTCCATGCGTGGATGCTTTCGGACGCGCGGGTCCGCCGGACTCGGCCGCCTCTTGATCATGAGTTTGGGCGTCGCCGTGGGGGCGTGCGGCGCCGGCAAACACGGGGCCGGCGCCGCCGACGCGAGCCAGCCGCCGAGCGCGGACGCGAACGGGCCGAAGGTCCTCTCGGGCGCGGATTTCGATCGCGAAGCGGCGCCGGTCGGCAAGCAAGTGGTGAACGGCGGCGACGTGTGGAGCGCCTACATCGAGGCGAACGCACCGCCCAAGGTCGAGAAGAGCGACGCCGGCTTTGCCGTGACGGCCGATCTCGGCTGGGCGAGCCCGGTGCAATGCTTCGTCTACGAGCACGTGATCGACGCGGGCGCCGCCGTCCACCAGATGCTGAAAGCGGCCGCGAAGGACGTGAAATTCAAGGTGCTCGTGCCCTATTTCGTGGAGCACCAGGCCTTCGATCCCATGCTCGCCATCCGCGGCGTCTACAACGTCGAGAAGGACGGCAAGCTCCTCGCGGGCGACTTCAAGCTCATGGTCGTGCCGCGCCCGGAGCACCCGCTCATGTGCTGGCACGACGCGCCCGGCTACGCGAAGAGCTTCGCGCGCGTCGCGTCGGAGTTCGCGAAGAGCTTCCAGTTCAAGAGCCAACGGCCGGCGCCCGCGCGCGGCGAGCTCTGGATCGCGACGCTCGACGGCATGCCGGTCGGCTTTTCGCGCGACATGACGTACGTCGTCGCGGGCGACAAGGTGAGCCGGGTGTCGCTCGGAGCGCGCTTCTTGCCGACCGGTCCGGGCGAAATGTCGTTCGAGGACGAAGCCGAGGTGATCGGCGCGGACGGCGAGGGCAGCATCGCCACCGGCAAGTACATCAACGAAGAGAACGGCGAAGCCACGCTGACGATCGACATCGAGCGCACGAAGAGCGGCTACAACTACGTGGGAACCATCCAGGGCAAATCGGTGAGCGGCAGCTTCAAGACCAAGCAGCCGCTCAAGGCTCATTATGCGGTCGAGAAGAAGCTCCGCGCGCTCGGAGCGCCGAAAAAGGCGAAGTTCGACGAGCTCGAGTACGACCCTTCGCTCGACGTGAAGGCGGGGTCGAAGGTCACGTACGACGTGAACCCCGAGGGCGACGGGCTCGTGATCTCCTCGAGCATCGGTCAGCGCGGCATGATCATGCGGGCGAACGGGCGCGGCGTGGTCAAGCGGCTCGAGTTCTTGGCAGGAGCGAAAAAGGTCGAGGTCGACCTCGTGGAAGAGACCGGTGAGCTCTAGGGCCGCCTCCCGGATCTTCGGCTCGACCCTGTTCGCGCTCGCCTGCGCTCCGGTTGGGGAGACGCGGGCGCCGTCGCCTCCCGCGGCGTCGTCGGCTCCGGCCGCGGCGTCCGCACCCGCCGTGAAGAAGGGCTTTCAGCCGGCCCAGACGATCTTCATGTCGTCGATTCCGATCACGGTGACGCCGCGCGCCGCCGGCCTCGTGACGGCGAGCGCGAGCGACGCGGAGTTCGCGCGCTCGTTGCGCGTGCGCATTCAAGTGAACAACGGGTACAAGACGCTCGGCGAGCTCAGCCGCCGCACGAGCGTGCCGCTCGTGAACGGCGTGTTCCAGCTTTCGGACTTGTCCCATCTCGACGCGAGGGACGCGCCGACCAAGGGTGATCAGAAGAGCTCGTTCGTCATCGACTACGACGAGTCGCGCTTCGCGGCGGCGGCGGCCGAGCTCGCGCGGAAGGAGAGCACGCCGTCCCCCACGGCGATCGCCGCGTTCGCGGACCATTACATCGACCAGAAGACGTTCGAGCACTCGTTCGACGTCGCGTCGCGCGTGGCCGTGACGCACGCGGGGGATTGCACCGAGCACGCCGTGTTCACGACCGCGCTCCTGCGCCGCTTCGGCTTCAAGGCGCGCGTCGTGCTCGGCGTCGTGCTCATCGGCGTCACGGCCAAGAACGCCGAGCCCACCGTGCTCGCGTTCGGCCACGCCTGGGTCGAACGCTACGAAGACAAGCATTGGCACATCGTCGATACGGCGCTCGCGCCGCCCGCGCCTCAGGACGGGGCGGGCGGACGCGGCGGTCTTCCGCCGGGCACGACGCTGAAGCTCGCCTACCTGCCGATCAACGTGCTGAAGGACGAGTCCGCGTCGTACGCGCGCACGCTGATGGACGAGGTCGGCGTGGACAGCGTGCTCGGCGTGGAGGTCGACGCGAGCGATCAGGCGCCGTGAGTCGGCTCGACGTTGAAAGAAACCTGAAGTCCGAGCATGCCCCCGACACCGAGCCGCAACACGGTGCAATCGAGTTCGGAATTCGATGGTCGACGAGCATGAACATCGACGTTCGCGGCGTGCGGCCGTGACAGGGATTTTGCGGGCGCCTCAGTGCGCTTGCCAGCGGCGTCCGATCGCCGCGAACACGTCGCGCAGCAACATGACCTGCGCGCAATGGTCCTCCTTGTCGTTGCCGGCGTAGCCGCGCGCGTTGAAGGAGCCCCGTGAAAAATAATCGACGAGCTCGAGGCCGCCCCGATCGTCGCGGCGCACGGCCGTGGGTTTGTCGCCGAGCGCCGCGAGCACGTAGTGCACGGTCTCGGTCGTCGAAGCGAACGCGGGCGGATCGATCGAGGAATGTGACAGGAACATGAAGCGCTCGCCCGTCTCGGCGCGCCGCGCGAAATCGACGAACGGCGCGAGCTGGTGCTCCAGGGCGCCGCGCTGGCCGTGGAGCCCGTCGATGAGCGCCACCGCGTCCACGTCCTTCGCTTCCGGTTGCACGAGGATCGAGAGCACCGCCATGTAACCCGCGCTCCACGCCGTGAGGGCGATGTGGCGCGCGTGCGCCGCGGTGCCGCGCTTGGCGCCGACCACCGCTTCGATCGCCGTCACGAGCTGTGCCATCAGCTTCGAACCGGCGAAGAGCCCCGCGTAGCTCTCGCTCGCGTCGAGCGTGAGCCCGTAGAGCACGAATTTTTGCCCGCTGAGCGCGAGCTCGCGCCGCGCCAGATCGTCGCCGTGAAAGTGCATGACGAGATCGAAGTCGCCGTTCGGCTCGACGGCGCCGGGCGGCAGCGTGAAGTGTCCCTTGGCGAGGTTCGTCCACGGCTCGAACGCGCTCGTATCCGCGTCGGGCAGGGCGCAAGGGTTCACCCCGCCGCGCTGGGCGGTCGAACGCGAGTATTGAAACGCCGGGTGCGCGCGTACCCAGTCGCCGCTCGCGGCTTCGCGCGTCGGGTCGAGGTGCGGCGCGCGGTTGGGCGCAATCGGGTCGGCGATCGTGGTCGCGGCCGGCTTCGGTTTCGGTTTCGCTTTCGGGACGACGGCCGGCGGAGGCTTCGGGCGCGAGAACTCCTCGTACGCGGCGAGGCCCGCGCCGCCGGCGAACGCGAACAGCGCGAGCGCCGAAATTCGCACGCCGAACGACCAGCGAGCTTCGGCCATCCGCTCGCGATACCACGCGCTCTCTCACTCGTGGGAGTGTAGAAATGCCCCGTGCGCGCACGCCCCGAGGCGCGCGGGACCCGCTCACCGCGTTCTCGCCTCGACTCGCGCACGCTCGCGCGCGTGGTGCGCGCGTCCGCTCCACCGGAGGGGTGGGTGGCTTCCTCGGTAGTAAAGTATTCACGTGGCGTCAAAGGGCGCTCGATCCGTGCAAGCATTCGCCGGGTCGGACGAGAGGTGAGTCGGTGAACGCGAAGCGAAACGCGCGGCTTTGGTGGCGCTCGGCGAGTGCGCTGCTCGTCTGCGCCGGCACGACGTTCGGCGGGACGGCGCGCGCGGAGGAGCCCTCGCCGCCCAAGCAGCCGGAAGCCGCCACGCCAGCGACCAAGGACACGCTCGCCGCCGATCTCTATCGCCACGCCGAGGCTTGCTACGCCGCGGGCGACTTGCAGGGTGCCCTCGACGCGATGCAGCGCTCGTACGAGCTTTCGTCGCGACCCGAGTTGCTCTTCAATCTCGGCGAGCTCCACCGCGAGCTTCACGAGTGCGCGGCCGCCGTGAACGCTTACGACGAGTATCTCCTCCGCGCCACGGAAGGCCGCTACCGCGACGACGCGCGGCGCCTCAGCGCGGAGCTTCGCACGACGTGCCCTACGGAGAGCCCGCAGGTCACCATGCCGCCGATTCCACCGCCTCCGGTCGCGCCGGTCGTGCGCGCGCCGCCGCCGCCCGTCCCGCCGCCGTATTGGACGCCCGCGCGCATCGGCGGCTGGTCGTCGGTCGGCGCGGCCGTGGCGCTCGCCGTCGGCGCGACGTACGCCATCGGCTACGACCAAGCCGTTCAGCACGAGCTCATCGATCGCATCGACGCCGAGCAAAATATGCGCGCCGTCACGCCGCGCGATCGAACTCTCTTCGAGCAGGGCCAGACCGCGCAGACGTGGGGCATCGTGCTCGGCGTGGGCGCCGCCGCTCTCGCGGGGACGGGCGTCGTGCTGCTCGTCTTGAACCCGACGCCGAAGCAGCCGGCGGGCGCCACCGTCACGCTGCGAATCGGCGCGGGCGCGACCGTGAGCACCTCATTCTGAGCTCGGAGCGCGCCCGGCGCACGAACCTCGCATTTCGGGCTCCGCTCCGCCGCCACGACTGCGTACGCCCGACTCGCAGAAGGTCACGGCACCGTCCGATGGGGCATCGAAAAAAAGACTATCACTCGAGCCTCCGAGCCTCCGACTCGAAGCCGTCACGCAGCGTTTCGCTCGAGTTTCACTAGTCGATCCGGAGTGGAGCCCGGCCGACCGTTCCTCGAGACTCGTTTTGATGGCTGATGGTCACTTGTTCGTCGCCCGAAGACTCGCTGTCTCGCTGCGGGACTCTCGGGCTAGACTGCGCAGCAATGAGTGCTGGCGTGGTGCACCGAATGTACCAGGAAGGGTTACGCAAGTGGCCCCGAATCCAGCTCGCGTTCGAAGCATTCGCGCGGCACTGCGAAGCTTTGTTCGACTCGCAGGGCACGGCGGACGGGCGTGACGGCGCCGACGTCTTTTTGTGCTGCGCGTGCGCGCTCGGCGACCGCGAGGCGCTCCGGACCTTCGAGCACGAGGTCGGCTCCGTCGCGCGCCTCGCGATCTCCCGCGTGCGCGACGACTCCGCGTTCGTCGACGAGACGCTCGAGGAAGTGTGGGACAAGCTGCTCTTCGGGCCGAGCGCCAAGGTCGCGCAATACGGCGGCCTCGGCCCGCTCGGAGCTTGGGTGCGGGTTGCGGCGTCCCGCACCGCGCTCGATCGCTGCCGTTCACTCGGCGTCGCGATGGCTCGTCACGTCGAGTTGACGGACGCGCTCGCCGCCTGCGAAGAGAGCGCGGAGCTCACGCTCGCGCGGGCGCGCTACGGCGAGGCATTCCAGAGCGCGCTGCGTGAAGCCGTCGCGAAGCTTCCGGTGCGCGAGCGCAACGCGCTCCGCATGCACGTCTGCGGCAACTGCAACATCGACGAGATCGGCCGCGCCTACCGGGTGCACCGCGCGACGGCCGCGCGCTGGCTCGAGCGGGCGAAGCTGTCCATCGCCGAGGGCGTGCGCGCGGGGCTCGGAGCGCGCGACGTGAAGCTCACGGAGAGCGAGTTCATCAGCGTGGCGCGCGGCCTCGCGAGCGTGCTCGAGCTCAGGCTGTCGGGCAGCTTCGTTCAACCGCCGGAGTTCCGATGAGCGCGCGTGTCCTCGTCGAGTGCCCGAGTGACGAGGCGCTGGTCGCGTTCGCGCTCGGCAAACTCGACGAGGGGGAGCGTGTGGTGATCGAGGCGCACCTCGACGTCTGCGACACGTGCCAGTTTCTGGCCGCCGACGCCGTGCACGTCGAGACGCTCGCCGCCGCGATCACCGCGCCCGCGGGTACCACCGTCGAGCTCGATTGGAACAAGACGTTTCCGCGCGGGACGCTGGTCGGCCGGCGCTACGTCATCCAGCGCTTCATTCCGGGCGGCGGCATGGGCGAGGTGTACGAGGCGTTCGACCGCGCGCTGAACCAGCGCGTCGCGCTCAAGACCGTGCGTTCGACCGCGTCGGACGACGCTCGCGCCGTGGGGCGCCTGAAAGCGGAAGTTCAGCTCGCGCGGCTCGTGAGCCACCAGAACGTCTGCCGGATCTACGATCTCGGCACGCACGTGCTGCCCGGCGCGGGCGCCGAGCTCCACTTTCTCACGATGGAGTTCGTCGAGGGCGAGACGCTCGGACAGCGCGTGCGGCTCTGCGGCGCGCTGCCGTTCGCGGAGGCCGAGAAGGTCGCGCGAGAGCTCCTGCTCGCCCTCGGGGCGGCCCACGACGCGGGCGTCCTCCACCGCGACTTCAAGAGCGACAACGTGATGCTCAAGGCCGCGCCGAACGGCATGAGCAGCGCCATCGTCCTCGACTTCGGGCTCGCGCGGGGGCTCGACCGCGAGCTCGCGCGGAGCATCAGCAACCCGAACGTGGTCGGAACCGTCGGCTACATCGCGCCCGAACAATTCGAGGGGGTGCCTTACTCGATCGCGAGCGACCTCTATTCGTTCGGCGTCGTCTGGTACGAGATGCTCACCGGCCAGATGCCGCTCGAGGCCGCCTCCGCCTCGCGCGCCACGCCGTCGCGTCCGACGCCCCCGAGCCTGTTCGACTCCATCCCGCCGCCGAGCTCGCTCAACCCCGAGGTGCCCAAGGCGCTCGACGCTCTCGTCCTGCGCTGCCTCGAGCGAGCGCCCGAGCGGCGGTTCGCGTCGGTCGATGCCCTGCTCGCGGCCCTCGACGAAGCGACGGAGGGGCCCACCGTGAGGCGCCGCCGGACCGTGCTCGCCGCGTCGATCATCGGGAGCGGCCTGCTCGCGGCGGGGCTCTACTTGCTGGTCCAGGGTCTGAGCGGCGGGGCGGTGAGCAGGGTGCCGGTCGCGCCCGCCATACACGTCGTTCAGAAGGTCGCCCCCCCGCCGACCTCGTCCCTCCCCACGGCGACCCGCGTGGCCGTGGGCGAGCCCCCCACGAATAACCCGCAGTCGAAGCCCGACCCGCACGGGAAGGTCGAGCCGCCACGGCCGCCAGGAAAAAACGCCACTACGGCGAGCTCGGCTCGCGAAAAACCGGTGGCGGTGTCGCCGCCGCCGGCGCCGCCCACCTCGAGCACGGGTTCCGAGCAGAGCGCGAAGCCGCCCGTGGGTGTTCCGCCGCCGGATCCGGCCGTCGTGCCGAAAAGGCCCAACTGGGAAAATCCTTTCGGCGCCATGGGGCACGCCGAGCTCCTTGCGGGCTCGAAGGTTCCGATCTGAGGCCGGGCTTCACGCTCGCGCTTCGCGCGGGGGCGTCGATAGGGTCCGGCTCATGAGTCGATCGAGCGTCTGGCCGTGCCCCGAGACGCCGAGCTTGCGAAAGGCCGTGCCGACCTGATTGGCGACGGTTCGCGTCGAGGTCTGGCGCGCCCCGGCGATTTGGACGTAACTCTTGCCCTCGAGCAGCTGCAAAAGGACGCTGCGCTCCGCCGCCGACAACGCGTCGAGCAGGCTCAAATCCGGGCACACGACGCTGACGACCCACGAGATCCGCTCGGCGTTCGGCACGAGCGCGATGCGCCCCCGCACCTGGCGGGCGCCGGGCATCCGCGCCGCGCGCGCCGCCATGACGACGATGTGCGGCACGCCGCGGACGCGACAACGCAGGCCCATCATGCCGAGGTGCACTTTGATGGCCAGGGCGACCGCCGAATCGGACACGCGCCGCTCGATGGCCACCGATTTGGCGCTCTGGCCGAGCAGCACCTGCTCGGTCATCGCGGCGCCTCGCGTCCCACGGCGCCGGGGCGTTCGTTCGTTCTGCTCCGTGACGGCGAACAGCCGATCTCCGGTGGAGAAGACGTCGCGGACGCGCCACGAACCCGCGCTCAAGCGGTTCCAGAGCTCGGCGAGCTCGAACGGCGTTCCGGCCGACGCGTCGAGCTCGATGGCGCTCCCGCGCGTGACCTCGCCGCTGCGGCTCGGGGCGGGAGGCGGCTCCGACCCGCGGTCCGAAAAGCCACCGAAAGGATCCCTCGCGTCGGTCGTCGGTTCGAGAAGTCCGCTCCAGCCGTTCGGCTCGTCTTCGGTCATGATCCCTCGCTTGCTGACTTGACGAGGGACCCCCGTTCTTGTCGCAAATGTCCCCGCACTCGGTCGCCCCGCCGTGTCGTACGAGTTGCCGCTCCGCTCGCGGTCGTCTACGCCTCGGGAATGTCGGCGGCCGTCGAGGACTTTCGGGTCGAAGCGAGCCCGAAGGACGGCACCTTGCTCGGGTCCCGCTACCGCATCGCCGGCGTGCTCGGGCGCGGCGGAACAGCGGAAGTGTACCTAGCCCTGGACGAGACGACCGGCGCGCCGGTCGTGGTCAAGTGGCTCTACCCCCACGCTGCTCGGGATCCGCAGCACCGTGAACGTTTCGTGGCGGGGGCGCGCGCGACCATGGCCGTTGCTCACCCGGCCGTCGCCCGCGTCTTCGCCGTCGAGGAGACCGAGAGCGATCCGCCCTACGTCATCATGGAGGCGCTGGTCGGCGAGCCGCTTTCGGCGTACCTCGACGCGCACGGCGCGATGCCCGAGCCGCTCGCGCTCGCGATCGGGCGCGAGGTCGCGAAGGGCGTCGCGGCGGCGCACGCGGCCGGCATCATTCATCGGGACCTCAAGCCTGGGAACCTGTTCCTGGTCGCGCTCCCCGGTGAAGTGCCCCACGTCAAAATCATCGACTTCGGGTTCGCCAAGGACACGCGCGACCCCGAGGCGGGTCCGAGCAGCACGAACCTCGTGCTCGGCACCGCGCAATACATGGCGCCCGAGCAAGTCCTCGCCGACCCCGTCGATGCGCGTACGGACGTGTACGGCTTCGGTACGGTCCTGTTCCGGCTCGTCACCGGTCACCTCCCGTTCGACCTCGACGTGAGCGTCGACCTCTTCAGCCACCAGATTTTCTCGCCGACGCCGCCCCCGTCCTGGCTCGTCGACGGTCTCGACGCCGATCTCGAGCAGGTGATCCTCCGCTGCATGCGCAAGCACCCCGACAACCGCTACCCGTCGATGGACGCGGTGCTCGCCGATCTCGAGCGCATCGCGAGCGGCGGCGAGATCGCGCCGCTGCCGCTCGAACGCGACCCCGACGTGTACAAACCCAGAAATCATTCGGGACGCGTGGCCGCCGAGACGCTCGCGGCGCACTTCGGCGCCGACGCGCCGCCGCCGCCCACCTCGCGCATGGACCCGGAGTCGCTCGGCGAGCGTCACGATCCGTAGTAAGGCTTCCGCGCATGTACAAGCGCACCCTGCAGGCGACGCACCCCGAAATGATGCGCGGCGCCGACGCGGCGGCGCTCGCCGAGCGCTACGTCGTTCCGGGGTTGTTCGCGGCCGACGCCGTCGAGCTCACGTACGCCCACGTCGAGCGCTTCGTCATCGGCGGCGCGATGCCCGTGACGAAAGCGCTCGTCTTGCCGAAACAGCACGCTGACGCGCCCTTTCTCGCGCGCCGCGAGCTCGGCATCGTCAACGTCGGCGGCCCGGGCCGCGTGCGCGTCGACGGTGCCGTGCACGAGCTCGCGCCGCGCGACGGTCTCTACGTGCCGATGGGCACCGTCGAGGTCGCGCTCGAGTCGGCCGCCTCGAGCGAGCCGGCCAAGTTCTACCTCGTGAGCACGCCCGCCCACGCCCGCTTCGAGACCGTCAAAATCTCGATCGACAAGGCCGTGCCGCTCGCGCGCGGCGCGCTCGAGACGTCGAACGAGCGCACCATCTACCAATACATCGTGCCGGAGACGTGCCGCTCGGCGCAGCTGCTCCTCGGCATGACGCTGCTCAAACCCGGCAGCGTCTGGAACACGATGCCCCCGCACCTTCACGATCGGCGCTCCGAAGTGTACTTCTACTTCGACCTACCACCCGCCGATCGCGTCTTCCACTTCATGGGTCAGCCGGATGAAGTGCGACACC
>DATJXW010000121.1:0-12974 GCA_035499895.1 Polyangiaceae bacterium
TCGAACGGCATCCTGCTCGTCGATGACGCCAATCGGCGCTTCAACGAGGGCATCGACAAGGTCGAGGCGGTGATTCAAGCCGCCCGTTCGCGCTTCGTGCCGATCGCGATGACGAGCCTGGCGACCGTGATCGGACTCATCCCGACGGCCATGGCGCTCGAGAAGGGCACGGAGGCAAACCAGCCGCTCGCGCTCGCCGTCGTGGGCGGCCTCACGTCCTCGACGATTCTGTCGCTCTTCCTCGTTCCCGTCATGTTCCTGTTCTTCGCGAAGCGCGAAACGGCGCGAGCGGAAGAGCACGCCGCGCCGCCGGCGAGCGCGGAGGTGCCCGCATGATTCACCGCATCCTCGTCGCGCTCGACGAGTCTCCGCGCGCCCCGGCGGTGTTCCAGCGCGGGGTCGAGCTCGCGCGCGGTCGCGACGTCGAGCTCATTCTCTTTCGCGCCGTCGCCTCGCCCCAGGAATTCCCCGCAGCGGGCGCCGGCACACCCGCCGACCCGCTCGCACCGAACCTGACTCGCGCGGCCGAGCGGGATCTCAGGATGTACGCCGCGACCGAACCGGAGCTCTCGTCGCGCGTCGTCGTCCGGCTCGAGCTCTCGCCGGACCGTGCCGTGCTCGCCGCGTCCGAGGAGCTCGACGTCGATCTCATCGTCATCGGCAACCACGGCTACAGCGGACTCGACCGGATCCTCGGCACGACGGCCATCCGCGTTCTCCACGGCGCCAAACGCGACGTGCTCATCGTCTTTCGCGGCGCCCATCACGCGCATTGAGCCTCGACCCGACGAGCGCGCGGGGCCGAGCGACGTCGCGCCTCGTCGGAGCAGCGACCGCCGCGTCGAGCCTCGTCAGAGAACGTTGAATCCCGCGCGGAGGTTCAGCGTGGGGAGAAAGCCGTAAGCTTGGAGTGCGCCGTCGGCTGCCGTCTCGGCGACCCCGAGCGCGCCCGAGTCACTCGCCCCGTCGACGGACGTGATCTTGGTGTGCGCGCCGAGCGTACCCATGAAGCCGAGCCCGAGGCCCACGACGAGCCGATTCTCGAACTTCCATTGGTACCCGAGTTCCGCGAGCCAGAGATCGACGTTCGTGCTCGCGCGGTAGGCGTCGGAGAGCGAGCCCACGCCTGCCACCGACCCCGTGACGCTGCCGGTCGCCGACAATTCGGCGTGGCCGTAGCCCGCATCGAGGTAAAGCCCGAGGCTCCGGATCGGCCTGATACCTATTTTCAGCCGAAAGAGGTGCCCCGAAGCGCCCGTGACGTCGAGGGTCGCGTTCGCGCCGCCGTCGGAGACGGAAGCTCCGTGAATCCAAGCGAGCGAGGCTGCCGGGATCCAGCCGTAGTCGCCGAACACGCGCAACCCGAACGGAGTTTCGATGCCCGCTTCGATGCCCACGTCCGTCGGCGCGGTCGCGAAGCCCTCGAGTGCGAGCATGAAGGAGTGATCGGAAGACGCGTCCGCCGCTCGACTCGGCTTTTCGGCCTTGTCCGGCTGCGGCCGCGGATTCGTACTCGGTCTCTCCGGCGTTTGAAACGCGCTTTCGTCCGCGGCGTGGGCCGGAGAGGTCACCGAGAAACAGAGGAGCCCGACCGCGAAGGCACTGCTCTTCGACATGGCGATCATGAAACGAACGTAGGCAGCCGCGTCTTCCGCAGTAAGCGCCGGTAACGCTCCGCAACGAAGCTCGTGACGCGAGCACGCCGTCACATGACGCGAACCGCGCGTGCGCTCGAGCGATCACGAAGTAACAATCGGCAACACGGGCGCGCGCCCAAGACTCGTGTCACACACCGATTGAAGCGCGGTCAGCCTGCGCTCGGGCGCACGTTCTTGTTCGATTGGAACAGGTTCGTCGGATCGAACTTCGCTTTCAGCGCCGCGAGTCGTTCGAAATTGTCGCGGTACGCCGCCCGCACGCGATCTTCGCCCTCCTCGGCGGTGAGGAAGTTCACGTAGACGCCGCCGGTCGAATGCGGACGCATCGCCTCCCAGGCGCCGCGGACCGCGGCGATGTTGGCTTGGGCGTTCGGGTCGTCGGGGAGCCAACAGCCGGCGGAGCCGAACATGTACTCGGCGTCGCGGTTGCCGACGGCGCCGTCGTCTTTGGCGTGCTCGCGAATGGCGCCGCCGACGTGGAAGAGGACGAGCTGTGAGAGCGGCGTCGCCGGCTTCGATGCGTGCGTGATGAAGGCGTCGCGCGCGGCGGGCGTCAACACGGGTAAAAATTCGCTCTTCCAGTAGTAGTGAGGGCCGCGCGGCTGCGTCGCGTCGAGCATCGATTGCTGAACGGCGTAAGGCTTGCGCGCGACGAGATCGACGAGCGGGTTGCCGAGCGCGCGGAAGGGCGCGAGGTCGGCCGTGGCTTGTGCTTCGGAGCCGGTGTGACACACAACGAGCAGCACGATGAGCTTGCCGTGCCACTCTTGGGGCAAGAACGGCGCGGGCGGCGCGAGGCGCACGGTGAGCGCCAGTGTGAGCTCGCGCGGCAGACTCGGCGTGCGCGCGGCGTACTCGGCGAGCACCGCGGCGGCGCGGTCGCCCGGCCACGCGATGAGTCCGCCGGTCACCTGCGGCCCCACGTCGTGCAGGCGGTAGGTGAAGCGGGTGACGATGCCGAAGTTGCCGCCCCCGCCGCGGATGGCCCAGAAAAGGTCCGGATTTTCGTCGGCGTTGGCGGTGAGGACGCGCGCGTCGGCGGTGACGACCTCGGCCTCGACGAGGTTGTCGGACGTCCACCCGAATCGTCGCGTGAGGTAGCCGTAGCCGCCGCCCAGCGTGAGGCCGGCGACGCCCGTCTCCGAGACGAAGCCGAGCACCGTCGCGAGGCCGTGGAGCTGCGTTTCGCGATCGACGTCGCCGAGCAGGGCGCCCGGCTGGACGTGCGCGAGTTTCTTCTTTGCGTCGACGTGGACCGCCTTCAGTCGGCAAAAGTCGACGGTGAGCCCGTGCTCGGGGAGGCAGGTTCCGGCGAGGTTGTGGCCGCCGCCTTTCGGCGCGATGGGGATGCGCCGTTCGGCGGCGAAGCGGACGCACTCGACGACGTCCGCGGTGCCGCTCGGTCGCACCACGAGCGCGGGACGCGACTTCACCATGCCGTTCCAGATGGTGACGCTCTCGGAGAACGCCGTCGGATCGGCGTCGGGCAAGAGCAGCGGACCGCGCAGGCGCGCGCGAAAGGGAGTCAGAGCAGCGGTATCAACGATGGGTGAAGTCGTCATTCGGCAATAACCCTCTCGCGGCTCGTACAACGGTAGTGCGCGCGGGTCCATAGCCGACGATGCCCGCTGCACCTCGCTCGGCTTCCGCCTGCCGCCATGCGCGAGCCGACGCGACCCGACCCGAGCGCTGCGCGCGCCGCCTTCTCGAAACATGAAATGACGCAAAAAAAGCTGTTGGGCGCCCGGCTCCCCGTTCCGCTACGCTCACGGCATGAGTGAGAATTCGAGTGCACCGCGGTCCGCTTGCCCGCATTGCGGGCAGCCGGCGGGTGTCAGTCCCTGGCATCTGCTGCCGTCGAGCAATTCACGTCGCGTACTCACGTGCGTGCACTGCCAGGGACACTACGATCTCGCCGATAGCTCGAAGATTGCGTCCACGGTGGGCGCGCTCTTCGGCCTCGGTCCGGGCGTGTACTTGCTCGGCACCATCGTGCGGGCCGGTCACAATCAGGCGCTCTACAAGATCGCGGGCAGCGTCGCCTGCATGGCGCTCTTCCTGATCGGCTCGATGGTCGCGGGCGCGCTCACGTTGAAACTCGTCCCCAAACGTTGAAGCGCCGTCGCGGTGCGGTTCACGACGCGGTGAATGACCTTGAGCCGCACTGAGCGCCGTGTTAACCGCCGAAGCATGCTGCGCTTGGCTCGTTGGATTTTGATTCTCGGGTTTGGCGGCAGTATTGCCGCGGGTTGTGCCGGCGACGATGACACCGGGAGCGGCACGACCGGCGGGAGCGCGGGCCACGGTGGGACCGCCGGCAAATCGAGCACGGCCGGCAAGGGTGGGACGGCCGGAAAATCGGGTGCAGGCGGCTCGGGCGCGACGGGCGGCTCGGGCGCGAGCGGCGGCACGCACGGGGGCGGCTCGGGCGCGGGTGGCGGCTCGAGCGGCGAGGGCGCCTCGGGCGGCGGCAGCGGCGCGCCGGGCGGTGCGGCCGGTGCGGGCCAGGCCGGCATGAGCACGGGCACGGCCGGTGCGGCGGGCGAGGCGGGCGCAGGCGGCGCGGTCTCGGACATCGCCTGCGATCCGAGGGCCGAACTGGTCCAAAACGGCGACTTCGATGCCGGCTTCGACGCGTTCGAAACCGATTACACCACGGTCGATGCGCCCACGCAGATCAGCACGAACGGCGCCTGCACCGTGGCGAGCGATCCGAGCGTCGTGCGTGAAACCTATACCGATTGGGTGAAGTTCGGCGATCACACGACCGGCGACGGCCCGATGCTCATTTGCGACGGGGCGCTCACTGCCGGCGCCGTCACCTGGAAACAAACGGTGAACGTCGTCCCGCACACCTCGTACCTCTTCACGTTTTGGCTCTCGAACATCGAGCCGAGTAGCTCCCTGTCCACGCTGCAGGGTTTCGTGAACGACGAGCAAATCGGGAGCACCCTCACGGCCGATCCCACTGCCGGCACCTGGGCCGGTTACGTCGGTGTTTGGGATTCCGGAACGAACACCAGCGCCACCCTTTCGATCGTCGATTCGAACACGGGCGCGGCCTGGAACGACTTCGCGCTCGACGACGTATCGTTCGTGCCGCTCTGCACGTCCAAGCTGAGCGACGCCTGCCTCTCGAACAGCACCTGGACGCAAACGCAGACGTCCTCGAACGCGTGCGCCTGTCAAAGCTCCACGTGGAAGTTCGTGCCGCTCGGCGACGGCACCTGGTCCGCCACCGAATCGGGGTGCGCGAACGCGACGGGCGTCGTTCACGCGCGCGGCGAAACCGTCTCCGTCGACTTCTCGTATGCCGACGGCGACAGCGCGACGGCCGTCGGCGTCTACACGTTTCCGCTCGAAGCCTGCATGGGCGGCGACGGCACCGTCGCGTGGAGCGCAGGCTCTTGTGCCGGCGTCAGCGCCGACAGCTCTTGGACTCGCTCCTGGTAGCTCGCGAGACTCTCGCCGCGCACTGAGCGCTGACGGCGGCGTGGCGGCGCAACTTGAGCAGCGTTGGCGCAAACCGCTTGGCGTGAGTTGCGCCAAGCGTCGTGTCTGACCCCGCCCGCGCGCGTTGAGTCGCCGCTTTCGCGCGTGGCGCCGGCGGCACGGGGCTTGCTGAACGCGAGGCCTCGGCTCGGGCATGGAGCCCCAATTCGACCGAGGGAGGACCTCTATGAGAAATCTGAATCACGCCGCGCGCACGTCGCTCGCCCCCCTGTTCCTGATGCTGCTCACCCATTGTGGGAGCGGCGATGCCGGGACCGACAACGTCGAGTCCACCTCGGAAGACATCGTCAACGGCACCTCGATCGCGGTCAATTCGTTGGGCGTCGTCGCCCTGTATCAGAACGGTCGCATGGAGTGCTCCGGCGTCGAGATGCCGAACTCCGAGTGGATCCTCACCGCGCGCCATTGCGTGATCGGCTCGGACGGCAACTTCCTGCCGCTCAGCACGTTTTGGATCACGAACGTCGTGAGTCCGGGGCAGACCGAACCCAATCCATCGACGCTGCCCGCGGCCTCCTACGCCAACGTGACCGCCCTGCGCGTCTACGCCGCCAACGTCGATTTTGCCGTGGCGCGTCTCTCCCACAAGCTCTCGGGCACGACCGCGACGGGACTCGGCGACGGCCCCTCCGCCCTCGTGAACAAGATCGTCGAGTGCGACGGGTACGGCCGCAACGCGCCTCAGACCGGCGCGTACGGGACGCTACTCGGCTCGTCCTTGCAGATCACGAGTACGCTCGTTTATCCCACGTCGCCGACCGTCGGAGAGATCGTGCTCGCCAAGAACGCGAGCGGCCAGATCGTCATCAACGGCGACTCCGGCGGGCCGTGCTTCGAACCCACGAGCGGAGGGGCGAAGATCATTTCGATCAACAGCACGGTCAACAACGAGTCGGCGCCCACGCAGGGCTCCTCGGTCGCCGTCGGAGCGGGCACCCCGTGGAACCCGTGGATCCAAACCACCGCGGCCTCGCGCTTTCTCGCCACGGCCAGCAACGGACCGTCGGGCTACGGACGCTCGGACGAGGTCAACTCGGTCGTTCGCCGGCATAGCAGCAATCACATTCACGAGCTTTATCTGGACTCCGCGGGCTGGCACTGGGGTGATCTCACGGCGATCACCGGCGCGCCCAACGCGGCCGGTCCCGCCTCGGGGTACCGTCGCTCGGACGGGACCAACTCGGTCTTGTATCGAGGCTCGGACGGTCACATCCGCGAGCTCTATCTCGACGGCGCCGGCTGGCACTGGGGCGACGTCACGTCGATCACCGGCGCGCCCGTCGCGGCGGGAGATCCGGCGGCGTACGTGCGTTCGGACGGGACCAACTCGGTCTTGTATCGAGGCTCGGACAATCACATCCGGGAGCTCTATCTCGACGGCGCCGGCTGGCACTGGGGTGATCTCACGTCGATCACCGGGGCGCCGGTCGCGGCGGGAGATCCGGCGGCGTACGTGCGTTCGGACGGCGTGAACTCGGTCGTGTATCGGGGCTCGGACGGTCACATCCGCGAGCTCTATCTCGACGGCGCCGGCTGGCATTGGGGCGACCTCACGCTCATCACCGGATCCGTCGTCGCGGCGGGGAACCCCGCGGGCTACGCGCGCGCCGATCGGGTCAACGCCGTGGTGTTCCGGAGCTCCGACGGTCACATCCGCGAGCTCTCGCTCGACAGCGCCGGCTGGCACTGGGGTGATCTCACCTCCGTCACCGGAGCGCCCGCCACCGCGGTGGGCGATCCGTTCGCCTACGTGCGTTCGGACGGAGTCAACTCGGTGGTGTTCCGAACCTCCGACGGCCACATCCACGATGACTATCTCGACAGCGCCGGCTGGCACACGTGGGACGTGACGGGCACCATCGGCGGCGCGCTCGCCGTTGCCGATCCGGCGGCGTACATGCGGACCGACGGCGTGAACTCGGTCATCTATCAGAGCTCCGATGGTCACATCCGCGAGCTTTATCTCGACAGCGGCGGCTGGCACGCGGGCGATTTGACGGCCGCCTCGGGCGAGTGAGTCGGTGAGACCGGCCGGGCGCGACGGCTCTCACTGCCGTCGCGCCGCCGGCCGAGCTCGTTCGCATCAGGGCGTGTGTGGACCCCGCTCTCCCAACCACCAGCGCGGCTTGGCGCGCGGGCCGTACGTCAGCCCGAACTCCGACATCGCCCGGGCGCGGATCGTCTCGACCGCTTCGTCCGGCGAGTCCGTGATGAGCCAGCGGCTGACATCCGAAGCGTCGATGGTTCCGGCGGCAAGGAGTCCCCCGCGCAGGTAGTCGACGAGCGGGGTCCAGAAGCTCTTGCCCATCAGCACCAAGGGGAAATCTTGCATCTTGCCGGTCTGCACGAGCACCGACGTTTCGAAGAGTTCGTCGAGCGTTCCGATGCCGCCCGGCATGGCCACGAAGGCGTACGAATACTTTTCGAGCAGCATCTTGCGCACGAAGAAGTAGCGAAACTCGACCCAGCGATCGAGGTACGCATTCGGCTTCTGCTCGACGGGTAGGGTGATGTTGCTCCCCACCGAATAGCCGCCTCCTTCTTTGGCGCCGCGATTGGCCGCCTCCATGATTCCGGGCCCGCCGCCCGTCATCACCGTGAACCCCGCCTGCGCGAGCTTCGTCCCGAGCTCACGCGCGAGCGCGTAGTACGGATGATCTTCCTTGAAGCGCGCCGAGCCGAAAACGGTGACGCAAGGCCCGACGAAATGCAGGTGCCGAAAGCCTTTGACGCACTCGGCGAAGATGCGCCACGCCTCTCGCAGCTCGGTCGTGCGCGGCCGCGGCCCACGCAAGAAGCTCCGTTCCGTCGCGTCGCGGGTGCCCTTGCCCCAGTCTTTTTCACGAGTATTCATGCGCGCGCGAAGTCCACGAAGCCACGCTCGAAATCCGTCTCGACGAGCTCGACGTGCACGCGATCGCCGACCTCGAGCCCGTGGTAGCCGCGCACGAGCTTGCCTTCCGCGGCGGGGCGGCCGATGCGGACCCAGGTGCCCTTCGGCGAAGCGCCCGTGACGATCGCGTCGAAGCGCTGCCCGATGCGACGCGAGAGGAGCAGCGCCGCCGCCGACTTTCGCACCCGCCGCTCGACTTTGGTGGCGTTGTCTTCCTGCTCCGTGCAATGAGCGGCAAGGAAGCGCAAGTCGTCGCTCGTGTAGGGCGGCGCTCCGTCGGACAGCGCGGCTTTCAGCAAACGCTGCGTGAGCAGATCGGGAAAACGGCGGTTCGGGGCGGTCGAGTGCGTGTAGTCTTTGAGAGCGAGACCGAAGTGCCCGGCGCCGTGCTCGCCCGGCTGTTCGAGGACGTACTCGCCGCGTCCCAGCAGCTTGATGACCGAAAGCGACAGATCGGCGAAGCGCGCGGGATCCGCCTCTCGACGTTGCCGCAGGAAGGCGTCGAGAGCGGCGCTCGAGGGTTCGGCCGGCAGGCGTTCGCCGAAGGGCTCGGCCAAGCTCACGATCTTCGCCCAGCGCTCGGGTGAACGCAGCACGCGCCGGAGCGAGGGGAAGCGCTTGCCGTCGAGGAAACGCGCGGTGACGCCGTTCGCGGCGATCATGAAGTCTTCGATCAGGTCTTTGGCGCGATTGCGGCCCTCCGGCACGAGATCGGAGAGCACGTCGCCCTCGAAGACGGGGCGCGCCTCGAGCGCCTCGAGCGTGAGCGCGCCGTGCCGAGCGCGCAGCCGCCGGAGCCGTTGCGCGAGGTCGTCCTGCAGACGCAGCTGCTCGGCGAGGCCTTCGACCGCGAGCACGCGCGCGGGCGCGGCGGCGGTGCCCTCGAGCCACGCGGCGACCGCGTTGTAGGCGAGCTTGGCGCGGTTCTGGACGGTCGCCGGGTACACGGCCGGCTCGCTGATCGCGCCTTCCGAGTCCACCACCATCTCGACCACGATCGCCTGGCGCTCGACGTTTTCGCCGAGCGAGGTGAGGTCCGTCGAGAGCTTTTCGGGCAGCATCGGGAAGATCTGCGCGGCGGTGTAGACCGACGTGGTGTTCGTCCGAGCGTGGCCGTCGATGGCAGCGCCCTGTTTCACGAGCGCGTCCACGTCGGCGATCGCGACCAGGAGCTTGGCTTTTCCGCCCTCGAGCCGCTCGGCGACGGTGAGCTGGTCGAGATCGAGCGAATCGTCGTTGTCGATCGAGGCCCAGAGTAAGCCGCGGAGATCGCGACAGGCCGAGTCGCTCGGAACGGCCGCGCGAGTCAGGGTATCGGTCTCGGCCAGCACGGCCGCCGAGAATTCCGGCAAGAGTCCGCGCTCGAGCATGGCGCGGCGGGCGACCGCGCGAAGATCCGTCCGGTGCTGATGCGTGCGGGAGGTTTCGTGCATGCGCGCCCGACTTAGCACGGGCCGGAACCGGCGGACGAACCGGCGTAGTTCTACGTTCGGTCGGTAGGAAATGACCATTTGAACGCGAAGTGCCAGATGGCATGAGCAGATGAGCGTCGGTGGGGCGCCGCGCCAAAGGAGTTCATCATGCGCACGAAGTGGATCGCGTCCGGTATTTTGTCGGTGGGGCTCGTCGGCTGCGCTCAGGCTCACAACGGGGACCTCGCGGGTGATTCGGCGTCCGAGCTCGCCGAGCCCGCCGCGACGGAGACCGAGGCGGACGTCACGCTGCGACGGCTCGATTGGAGTGATTGCGGCGGCGGATTCGAGTGCACGACTGCGGCGCTCCCGCTCGATTACTCGAAGCCGCGCGGCGACACGGTCGCCGTCGCGGTCACGCGCTTGCCGGCGCAGGATCGAGCCCGTCGCGTCGGCTCGTTGTTCATCAACTTCGGCGGCCCGGGCGGGGATGCGGTCGCGTCGCTGCAGGCGTTCGGCGCCGACCTCTTCGCCACCCTCAATCAGCGCTTCGATATCGTCGGCTTCGATCCGCGCGGCACCGGGCAAACGCAATACGCGATCGATTGCGCAATCGATCAGGAGAAACTCGGGCTCTATCGCCAGCCGTTCACGACACCGGACAACGCCGACCCCGATCGCATGCTCACCGACGCGCAGACCTACGTGGACGCTTGCGTGAGCAAGAATCCGACGATCTTGCCCTACGCTTCGACGGCCGACGCCGCGCGCGACATGGACGCGCTGCGCGCCGCCGTGGGCGACCCGCGCCTCAACTACCTCGGTTTCTCCTACGGCACGTTTCTCGGCGCGACGTATGCGAGCCTGTTTCCGGGCAGGTACCGCGCGCTCGTGCTCGACGGGGCGCTCGATCCGGACGCGTACATCAATCGCCCGAGCGCGACGCTCCTCGCTCAAAACGGCGGCTTCGATCGCGCTCTCGATCGGTTTTTCCAGGCTTGTGCCGTCGATCAGACCGCGTGTCTCGGCTTCGGCGGCAGCGACCCGCACGCGGCCTTCGACAATCTGGTGGCGAGCGCCCGCGTGCAGTCACTCCCCGCCGCGGGCGACGACCCGCGCCCCGTCGGCGGCGACGACATTCTCGCGGCCGCCTTCGTCGTCCTGTACGCGAAACAGAACTGGCCGTTGCTCGCGCAGAGTCTCGCGCTCGCGAGCCAGGGTGACGGCTCCGGCATCCGCTTCTTGGCCGACGCGTTCTACGGGCGGCTCGACGACGGCACGTACGATCCGCTGAGCGATCGTTACTTCGTGCTCGGCGCCGTGGAACAAGTCTATTCGTCGGACATCCAGGGGTTTTTGCAGAACGGCGCGCTCTCTTGGTCCGAGTTCGATCACGCTTGGTGGAACGCCGGCTACTACGCCGAATTGCCGCTCGGGCTCTTCTCCGTTCACGCGAAGAATCCGTTCCGCGGGCCGTTCCGCGCGGCTCGCTCGTCACCGACCGTCCTCGTCGTCGGCACGACGTACGACCCGGCGACGCCGTACCGCGACGCCAAGCGCATGGTCGCCGAGCTCGGGAACGCCCGCTTGCTCACCATGCAAGGCGACGGTCACACCGCCTACGGCGGCAACTCGAGCTGCATCGACTCGGCCGTCGAAGCCTACTTCCTCCGCGGCACATTGCCGAAAGCCGGGACCGTCTGTCTGCAGGACGTCCCGTTCGCGCAACCGGACGCCGTCGCGGAAGCGAAAGGCGCCGTCGCCGCCGGCCTCGCCACGTCCGCGGCGGGCCCCTTGCTCGCTCGCGCGTGGGCGGCGCGCGGCCGGCATTGAACGGTATCGGCCGTGGCCGTGGTCTGTCGTGCTTCTTGTGTCGGATACACGCGAGCGAGCTTGGGTGTTCCCGTCGCAATGAGCCCGTAGCGTTCGGATCTCGCTGTGGCGATCGCGACCCGTGGTTTTGCCCGGCGCGTCGCAGGAGCGCGTTCGGCGGGAACGGCTCTTGCCCCTCCTTCGGGCGGAAGGAGTTCGCCATGTCCATTCAACGAATCATCACCGCGTTCGTCATCGGCAGTGCCGTCGCCGCCTGCTCCCATCAGCAGATGGCCGCGAAAGCTCCGCAAACCACCGCAGCGACGACCTCGACGCCTCAGCCTGCGACGCGAGCGGCGGAGCAGGCCGTCACCGTCCAGGCCAGCCCCAAAATACGACAAGCGTGTAACCTGCCTGACGGCCGCGCCGATTCCCCGCTTTTCGATTTCGATCGCTCGGACCTGCACGTGCGAGGTCAAACGATTCTCGACGGCGTGGCCTCGTGCATGCAGAGCGGCAAGCTGAAGGGCGAAGACGTCCACGCGATTGGCTTCGCGGATCCGCGCGGGACCGAAGCGTACAACATGGACCTCGGCACACGCCGTGCTCAGGCTGCGCGCCAATACCTCGAAGGGCAAGGCGTCAACGCGGGACGCATCGGCGTTGCAACCTGCGGCAAGCACGAAGCTACCGGCACCGACGAGCCGACGTGGGTCGAAGATCGGCGCGTGGAGCTCGCGATGTCGGACGAAGCGCTGCCGAGCAACAAGTGCGTCTTCGACTCACGCGCCACGAGCGAGACGGCGAACCGTTAGGGCGGTTTACCGCGTGACCGAGCGTGAGCCGGGCACTCAGCCGAGCCCGATACGCACCGCGACGAACGCGGCGTAGAGCGCGATGATGAGGCCGCCTGCGACGCGCGACAGGCCGCGTTCGAGCGCCGCCCAGCCGGTGGCGACTAGCGTGAGTCCGAGCAGCCCTCCGAGCTCGACCAGGCTCGACGTCGTGACGGGCGAGGCTCCGAGCAGCAGCGTCGGCAACCCGATGCCGAACACGAGGTTCAGGGTGTTGCTATTCAGGGTCTCGCTCACGACAGCCGCGCCCTGGCCGCTCCGGGCGAGGCGAGCGGCGGTGTACGCGTTCGGAAACCCGGTGAGCGCGGCGATGCCCAGGGCGCCGGCGAGCGCACGGGGAACGTTCAAAGCGCGCGCGATACGGACGCTCGTTCGAACGAGGCCCATGCTGCCGAAGACGATGAGCAGAAGCGCGCCGGCGATGAGCAGCGTGATGACGAGCCCGCGCCGATGGGGCTCGCGCTCTTTCGGCTCCGAAGACGATTCTCGCCTGGTTTCTTCGGTTTCGTCGTGGATCACCTCGAACCAGACGAGCATGACGTAGCAAGCGAACGAGACGACGAGGAGGACCATCGCCAACGCGGGCCCGACCAGTTTCAAGAGGAGGAGCGCCGTGATGCCCGTGATGAGGAGGGAGGCCGCGCCGTTGAAGACGACGCCGGCTCGGCCGAGCGCTATTCGTCGGGTGAGGAACGGGCTCAGGCCGAGCAGCGCCGCGAGGTTGAACAGGTTCGAACCGAGCACCACGCCGATGCCCATTTGGTGCTCGCCCGCCATGAGCGCCGAAATGGCCGAGGAGATTTCCGGAGAATCGGCACCGAGCGCCGTGATG
>DATJXW010000122.1:0-5122 GCA_035499895.1 Polyangiaceae bacterium
TCTCGAGCGGCAACCTCGCGAGCGAGGGCCATGCGGGCCAAATCTCGAACCCGCGCGCCGCAGCGCTCCAGGGCCTCGAGAAGATGCGCTTCGTCGCGGGGCTCGGCGTGGGCCAAGCGGTCCTGCCGCCGCAGCCGCGACCCGATCTCGGCTTGTTGCGGCGGCTCGGGTTCGAGGGTTCGGACGGCGCCGTGCTCGCTCACGCGCGACGCACCGCGCCCGAGCTCTTGTCGGCGGCGTCGAGCGCGAGCGCGATGTGGGCCGCGAACGCGGCGACGGTCGCGCCTTCGTCGGACACGGAGGACGGCCGCGTGCACGTGGTGCCCGCGAACCTCGCGACCATGTTGCACCGGAGCATCGAAGCGCCGCTGACGACGCGCCTGCTCGCGCGACTCTTCGCGAACGAGCGTTACTTCGCCGTGCACGACGCGCTGCCTTCGAGCGATTGGACCGCGGACGAAGGCGCGGCGAATCACACGCGGCTCGCGACGGAGCTCGGCGCGGTGCACCTCTTCGGCTGGGGCCGCGCGCGCGGCGCGAAACGGCGGCCGAGCGTGCACCCCGCGCGCCAAACGCGCGACGCGAGCGAAGCAGTCGCGCGCCTGCTCCACGTGCCGCAGACGCGCGTCGTGCCCTGGCAACAGGCGCCGGCCGGCATCGACGGCGGCGCGTTTCACTCCGACGTTCTGTGCGTCGGCAACGACGCGTTCTTCGTCCTGCATGAACGCGCGTTTCTCGATCACGAGGCGCTCGTCGCGGAGCTCCGGCTGCGCCTCGGCGGCGAGCTCGACGTGGCGCTCGCGACCGAACGCGAGCTGCCGCTCGCCGAAGCGGTGGCAAGCTATCCGTTCAACTCCGAGCTCGTCACGCTGCCGTCCGGAGGCATGGCGATCGTCGCGCCGCGCGAGGCGCAGCAGTCGCACACCGCGCGACGCTTCCTCGAACGTCTCGTGGCGGAGCCGAGCCCCGTGACCGAGCTCCACTACGTGGACGTGAACGACTCGATGCACAACGGCGGCGGACCCGCGTGCTTGCGCTTGCGCGTCCGGCTCGAGCCGCACGAGGAGCACGCGCTCGACGGTCGCGTGCTCTGGGACGGAACGCTCCACGACGAGCTCGTCGGCTGCGTCGCGCGCCGGTACCGCGATCGGCTCACGCTCGACGATCTCCCCGACCCCGAGTTTATCGACGAGTGCCGGACCGCCCTCGACGAGCTCACGCAAATCCTGGGGCTTGGCAGCGTGTACGACTTTCAGCTGCCCTGACCCAAAAATCCCGAATGAATTCGCCGAGTCGGCGCCCGCAAAAAAAGTGGCCGGCCGCTGTCGATCGGGCACGAGCCTCGTCGTCGTCGAGGTAGAGCCGGCAACGAGCCGGACGACACAAGGAGCCGAACGATGCGCTGCATGCTGCTGGTGAAGAGCAACGAAACGATCGAGACCACGGGACTCGCGAACGAGCGCGACCTCACCGAGATGGGGCGCTTCAACGACGAGCTCACGCGAGCCGGGGTCGTGCTGTCGAGCGAAGGGCTGCTGCCGAGCGCGAGGGGCGCTCGCGTGCGCATCCGCGGCGGCGAGTTCACGGTGACGAAAGGACCGTTCGCGGAGCCGGCCAGCCTGGTCGCCGGGTTCTGGATGGTGCGGACGAAATCGAAGGACGACGCGCGGCGCTGGCTCGAACGCGTGCCGCCCGCGGCGGGTGAAGTGGAGCTCCGGCCGCTCTACGAGCCCGAAGATTTTCCGGTCGACGCCGCCGAGCAAGAGGGCGGCTGGCGCGACCAGGAGATCGCCGCGCGCGACGCGTTCGAAGCGAAACCGCCCGCCCGTTTGGCTGGAACGAAGCGCTTCATCCTGATGCTGAAAGCGGACACCGCGACGGAATCGGGACGGCTGCCGACCGAGGACGTGCTCAGCAAAATGGGCGCGCTCATGGAGCAGGGCGTGCAGGACGGCTCGCTCCTCGGCGGCGACGGGCTCAAGCCGAGCTCGGCCGCGGTGAAGGTGAAGACGGCCGACGGCAGACGCACCCTCGTCGACGGGCCGTTCGCCGAAACGAAGGAGCTCGTCGCGGGCTACACGTTGCTCCAGCTCCGCTCGCTCGACGACGCGATCGCGTTCGCGAAGCGCTGGCTCGACATTCACGTGCTCGTCGGCGTCACCGAAGCCGAGATCGAAATCCGTGAGCTCATGGAGCTTCAGGACATGCCGGTCACGACGGGAAGCTGAGCGATAGACTCAGTGGACGTGCACCGGCTCGCGGAGGATCCCTGAGCCGTTCAGCGTCGCGCCGACCACCGTGGCTGGCGGCTGCGCGGTTGTACCGAAACCTGCGCGGCTCCGCTTGCGAGCGGTTACCTCCTCCATATCAGCAGGAGAATCGATGCGCGCTTACCGAAAACCGAGTCCATTTGAAGCATTTCTTCTATTTTCCAGTGTCACGAGCGCCTTCCTCGGGACGGCGTGCAGCAGTGATTCGGGGACCGACTCGGGAGGCTTACTCGGTACGGCCGCCTCCGGCGGCACGGGCGCGACTCAGGGCTCGACGGGCGGCGGCACCTCCACGGGCGCCGGCGGTTCGACGAGCTCCGGCTCCGGCGGCACGACCGTCATCAGCGTGCCGCAAGGCGCGTCGGGCATGGGCGCTTCGATGGCCGGAGCGCCGACCGGCCCCACCGGTTTCCCCCCCGGGTACACCCACGCGACGAAGGGCGGTTACAAAGTCGGCGATCCCATCACGAGCGACGCGGCGCAGCCGACGGATACGACTTCGTCCGGCTGCGGCACGACCATCCTCGCCGTGATTCGCGACTTTCAGGGCGACGGCGTGAACTTCGAGAACCCGGCGCTCTCGAACAAGAGCACGGACGACAAGGGCATCGTGGCGACGACGCTCGGCGCCGATCAAAAGCCCGTCTACGCGCATGGGACGACTCCGACGGCGACCATCTTCGACCCGGCGGGCTTCGACACGTTCTTCCGCAACGTGCCGAACACGAACCTGCCGTTCGTCTTCAACATCTACTTCGAGCCGAACGGCAACGTGAGCACCTTCTCGAGCACGGCGTTTTTCCCGCTCGACGGGCTCGGTTTCGGCAATGACGGCGTCGACGACAAGCGGATGATGCACAACTTCCACTTCACGACGGAAATCCACACCGCATTCCAATATCAAGGCGGGGAGACGTTCAGCTTCACGGGTGACGACGACGTCTGGGTCTTCATCAACAATCAGCTCGTGATCGATCTCGGCGGCGTGCACGAAGCCGAGCCCGCGTCCGTGCAGGTGGACACGCTCGGCCTCACCGTGGGGCAGGTCTATCCGTTCGACATGTTCCAAACGGAACGCCACACCACGGGTTCGAACTTCTCGGCGGACACGAATCTGAACTTCGTGAACTGCGGCTCGATCGTGAGCAGCGAGCCCAAGTAACGGTCGGGGCGGCGCGCTAGTTCGAGTGTCCGCCGCCGTCTCCGCCGCCGCTTTCACACGCGGGCAGAGCCGCCTGGATCTTGCTCTGGCAGCTCGCAAGAGCGGAGCCCAAATCGCTTCCGTCGGGTATTTCGAGGCTGCTCAGCCAGTCGAAGGCCGCGTCGTACCCGACCGAGAGGTCGTCGCAACTCATGTGCTCGACGGGACAGTCGTTCTCGGGCGGATAATCCGCGGCGGGCAAGCAGTAGGCGCGAGGCGCGCACTCGGTGGGTAAGAAGCTGCAGCTGCAATCGGACGCGACGCTGAAGCCGTCGGGGTATTCCGGATCGAAATAGCAAGTCACGTCGCCGAGGAGCGGCGGCGCCATGCAACGCTCGCCTTCCCCGCATTCGTCAGACGAGCGGCAGAGCGGCCGCCGGCACATGTTCGCGTCGTACGCCGACCACAGCGTGCCGCAGTGTGCTGCGGCGCACGCGGACTCGAACGTGCAGTCGGTCGTCGTCGTGTCCTGATAGGTTCCCTCGGCCGTCAGCACGGGCTCGCACGTCGTCGAAAGCTTCTGTGGCCGCGCCTCGGTGTCGCAGCTCCCGGCATGGCCGCCGGCGCCTCCACCGGCGTTGCCGGAGACGGCCGCCGCGCCCGCTGCACCGCCGCCCGCGTTCCCGGCCGCGCCGCCCTCGGCGTTGCTCGAGCCGCCCGTGAGCGAGCCACGACCCGAAGTGCCGCCGTCCGGTCTGCCGCTCGATCCACCGCGACCGGACGTTCCAGCGCGCCCGCTCGAACCGCCGCCGCCGTGCGCCGCGGCGCCGGCTCCGCTCGTTCCGCCCCGAGCAGTCGTACCGCTCGTTCCCGCACTCCCGCCTGCCCCCGCGTGCCCACCGCCATTGTCGTCGTCATCGTCGCCGCACCCGTAAGCGAGCCCCACGCATGCGACGAGCACTCCCAAAGAGACCCATGTTTTCATGAAACCTCCGCACCACCGGGCTATCCCGGCCACCCCTAGTTGATGCCGCCGCACGGCGAATTTGATCGCGACGACGATCGAAATCGGGTCGTCGCCGGAACCCGTCCGCGCGCTGCACACGGCGGCACGCCCTGGCGCATTTCGGCTCACGCGGTCACGGCTTCGAGATCCACGACGCTCGCGAATTCGCGATAAAGCTCTGCGTAGCGCCCGCCCTGCTGCAGGAGCTCGCGGTGCGTGCCGCGCTCGACGATGCGCCCTGCGTCGAGCACGAGCACCACGTCCGCGTGACGAATGGTGCTCAACCGATGCGCCACGACGAAGCTCGTTCGCCCCGCGAGGAGCCGGCCGAGCGCGTCCTGCACGCGCGCTTCCGTGACCGCGTCGACGGAGCTCGTCGCCTCGTCGAGCAAGAGGATGCGCGGCTCGGCGAGCAGTGCGCGCACGAAACACACGATTTGCCGCTGTCCTAGCGAGAGGCCGGCGCCACGCTCGCCGATCGGCGTGTCGAGACCTTGCGGCAAGCCGTCGAGCACGTCGAGCACGTCGAGCGCGCGCGCGGCGGCGCGGAGCTCGTCGTCCGACGCGTCGGGTTTGCCGAGCCGGAGGTTGTCGCGAAGAGTACCGGTGAAGAGGTAGTTCTCCTGCGTCACGCTCGCGAGCTTTCGATGGAGCGAGTTGCTCGTGGCGCCCGCGAGATCGTGGCCGTCGATGAGCACCGAGCCG